>JAUUZV010000027.1 GCA_030592085.1 Clostridia bacterium
ATTTTTATTGTTTCTAATTTCTGCAATTATTCCCGTACGTAAATCTCCAGAAGGAAAAACTCTATTTATTTCACCTTGATAATATAAATGTGCACAAAAAATATTTTCACCTTCAATTAGATATTTTGTTATATCAAATTGTTGAGCGTTAAATGAAAAATGATATGAAGCTGCAGGACCAATATCAATAAAATGACCATTAATCCATATCTTTGCTATATCATCTGCTGAATAAACTAAGTTATATGTTTCTTTTTTCTTGATTGAAAATTTTTGTCTAAAAAGAGTATGAAAATTTCTTAATTCTAATGAATGCTCATCATTATCTTGTACAATCCATTCTCTGTCTTTTACATTTATAATTGGCAAATTTGAAAAGGTTTTTTCTGTAATCCACTGTGCTTTTAAAAATACCATATCTGTAACTCCCCCCGTTGATTCTAAACATCACATTACAGATATGGTATCATAAATTGAATATTTATAAAATATTATTTAATATCGCTATCTTTCACAACAACAATTTTAAGTTGACATTGGCATACAATTTTATCTTCATTTTTTGCTACACATTCAACTTTATATACTTTCATTTTCTTTGCAATAATAGTAGCTGTTAATGTTAAAACATCACCAGGTGTAACCATTCCTTTGAATTTGGCTTTTGTTACTTCACCTAAAATTCCAACCAACCCTTGGTTAGCGGGAATAGCAATTGCAATACCTGCTGTTTGTGCTAACATTTCAATTAACATTACTCCTGGCATAATAGGCTGCCCTGGAAAATGTCCTTGAAAAACTGGTTCACTATGTGATACACATTTCCTACAAATTGCATATTCGCCCGCTTTATCCTCAATTATTCGATCTATGAGCAAAAATGGATACCTATGTGGTAAGTAATAATTTATTTTGTCTGTCATTTTAGTCTCCTTTTTTAAAGATAACAGATGAATTATGGCCTCCAAATCCTAGAGAATTAGACAGTGCGTATTTAATGTTTCTTTTAACCCCTTTATTCACTGTATAATTTAAATCACATTCTTCATCTTTGTTACTATAATTAATTGTTGGTGGTATAAATCCGTTTTGTAGTGCTAAACAACAGGCAATGGCTTCAAACCCTCCAGCTGCTCCTAACATATGTCCTGTCATAGATTTTGTTGAGCTAATATTCATTCCATATGCATGCTCTTTAAATACGGTTTTAATAGCTTTTGTTTCATTAACATCGTTTAGTGGTGTAGACGTTCCGTGAGCATTAATATAATCAATCTGAAAAACATCTAATCCTGCTGTATCTACGGCTAGTTGCATACTTCTTGCTCCACCTTCACCATTTTCTGCAGGTGCTGTCATGTGGTATGCGTCTGATGTTGTTCCATATCCTACTATTTCTGCAATGATTTTTGCTCCTCTTTTTTTAGCATGTTCATACTCTTCAAGTATAATTATACCAGCACCTTCGCTCATTACAAAGCCATCTCTCTCATTATCAAAAGGACGTGATGCTTTTTCTTTAACTTCAGCTCTTGATACCGCTCTCATATTACAAAATCCTGCAAAACCCATGTCTGTTATAGAAGCTTCAGCACCACCTGCAATCATTACATCCATTTCACCATTTTTTATAGCCTTATATGCATTTCCTATCGCATTATTTCCTGACGAACAAGCTGTTACAACACTTTCACATATACCTTTAGCACTAAACTCTATAGATACTAGTCCAGCTGCCATATTCGGTATCATCATAGGGATAAAAAATGGACTTACTTTTTTAGGGCCTTTTTCAATTAGTTTTTTATGCTCCCTTTCAAAAGTACCTATACCACCAATTCCTGAACCAATTATAACACCAAATCTGTTTGAATCAATTTTATCAATAGAAAGATTACTGTCTTCAATTGCATTTTTTGACGCTGCTATTGCATAATGACAATATAAATCCATTCGTCTTGCTTTCTTTCTGTCAATATATTTTTCTATATCAAAATCTTTTACCTCTCCTGCAAATTTGGATGGGTAATCATCAGGGTTTATTTTTGTTAATAACTCAATACCCGATACACCATTTTTCAAGTTTTCCCAAATGGTTTCAATATCGTGTCCTATTGAAGAAATGGCACCCATTCCTGTAACAACAACTCTGTTCTTCATTAATAATATCTCCTATCTTTTATATAAATTATTTAATACCGTTTGTGCTTCATCCATTAAATCTATTATGATCTTTCCACACGGTTTTATATCATTTATCATTCCACTAATTTGTCCTGACATAAATGTTCCTTCTTTAATATTACCTTCAACAGCTTTTCTTAAAGAACCAGTTCCCAATTGTTCAAATTCTTTAATTGACATTCCGTTATCCTCTAATTTTAGTAGTTTTCTAGAAAAATTACTTTTTAAGCATCTAACAGGATGTCCAGTAAATCGCCCAGTAACCATAGTATCTCTATCTTTTGCTTTGAGTACAGCTTTTTTATACTCAAGGTTTATAGAACACTCTGTAGAGCAAATAAATCGAGTTCCCATTTGAACACCTTCTGCACCCAATGATAAAGCGGCAATAAACCCTCTACCATCTGCAATTCCTCCTGCGGCAATAACTGGAATTTTAACACTATCTACAACTTGCGGAACTAATGCCATTGTAGTTATTTCGCCCACATGCCCACCTGATTCTGTTCCTTCAGCAACAATTGCATCAGCACCACTTTTTTCCATTTTTCTTGCAGTGGCACATGACGGGATAACAGGAATAACAATTGTTCCTACCTCTTTTAATTGTCCAATATACTTAGCGGGATTACCTGCTCCTGTAGTTACAACAGGGACCCTTTCTTGTATCAAAACTTTTATTACTTCATCAACATAAGGTGATAATAACATAACATTTACACCAAATGGTTTATTAGTCATTTTTTTAATCAATAACACTTGTTCTAGTACCCATGATGGGGGAGCATTTCCTGCAGCTATAATTCCAAGGCCTCCTGCATTTGATACAGCTGCTGCTAATTGTGCATCTGATAACCACACCATACCTCCTTGTAGTATAGGATATCCTATCTTCAGAAGCTTGGTTATTTTTGTTTCCACTTTATTCTCCCTAAAGCCATTTTATTAATGTAGAAGCCCAAGTTAGTCCTCCACCAAATCCTACAAGAACAATATTGTCACCACTTTTAAATTTCCCATTTTCGTTGGCTTCTGCCATAGCAATAGGAATACTTGCTGAAGAAGTATTTCCATACTCATCTAAAGTAATAACCACTTTCTCAATTGGAAATTCTAGTTTTTTTATTGAGTTAGTTATAATTCTCATGTTTGCTTGATGGGGTATAATCCAATCAATCTCGTCGATACTCATATTTTCTTCAGCTAGAAGTTTCTTAACAGATTTTGTCATAGCTGTAACTTCAAACTTAAAAACCTCTCGCCCTTGCATATAAATTACTTGTTCTCGTTTATTATTTCTTTTAAACAGTTCTTCTTCATTAAAATGAGTAAGTGGAATTGTAATAGCTTTTCTTTTCTTTCCATCAGCACCTAAATCATAATTAATAATTCCTGCATTATCAGAAGGAGTTAAGATACATGCACCTGCACCATCCCCAAAAAGGACACAAGTATTTCTATCTTTCCAGTCTACAACCTTTGATAATCCTTCACAAGCTACAACTAAAATATTATTATACATACCTGTTTGAATAAATTGATCTGCAACTGTCAGTGCATAAACAAAACCTGAACATGCTGCATTCAAATCAAAAGCTGCTGCATTTTCTGCATCAATCTTATCTTGTATTACACACGCCATTGAAGGTGTTAAATAATCAGGACTTTCAGTTGATACAATAATCAACTCAATATCTTTTGAAGATATTTTTGCATTTTCTAATGCTTGTTTTGAGGCTTTAACACCCATATCATAACTGGGTTTTTCTCTTTCTAAAATTCTTCTTCTTTTTATTCCAGTTCGTTCTCTAATCCATTGATCCGTTGTATCAACTAATTTTTCTAAATCACTATTATGAACAATGTTTTCTGGTAAACTGTATCCAAGTCCAATAATTGCTCCATGTTTTTTCATTAACTGTTCCTTTCACTCCGGTATTTATGACCAGGTAATAAATTAATTCTAAATGAAATCATGTAAAAAATCAAGTAAAACTTACTGCTAAAAAAGAAAATTTTTTTTGTAATATATATTATATTTTCATTATAAATTCAAGAAAAGTGTATTAAATATCAATAAAACGTTTATTTGAATAATCTATAAAATCAATAAGTTGAGATTTCGATATATACTTTTCCATTGAGTCCTGATTCTTTTTTTCTCCTATTATATAAATTATCTAATGAATTAAATACACTTATTATAAGTTGGTTGTTTCCCTCCATGATTTGTTGTGAAACGTCAATTTGATAGGGTTTCATTAGTAATATTGGCATTTCTTGTTGATTGATTATAACTTTTGCACCATCTTTGATTTGCTCAATCACTAGGATATATTTTTCTCTATTGCTTTTTTTGTTTAGAATAAAAGATGTACTATATACTCCAATTCCTGAATAATAGGGATATCCTTCTTCTGTCCAGTAAGTATTTAAATGTGTTGTTTTTTTAGAAATTTGTAAATTATCTAATGAAAAATCACCAATAACATATCCAGGATAATTAAACTCGTGCATAGGTTCAAGTAAAGAAATAGTTTCAACATGAAGCTCGTTTTCTCCTTTTTTCACATAAGGTAAAATATCTTTTTCTAAATAATATATATCTTGCCATGTGGAAGACTTCATAACTTCTAATTTGTGTTTATTAATATATATTTCCATTGATCTTTTCTTTCCTAAAAATCCATGATGAGCAGGTATTCTTTGTTTTACTGTATCTAAAATTAATTTTAATGTATTTGGAATATCATTAATTATGAAACTAGTTTTCCATATGTTAATTTGTCCGACTTTAGGTTTTTCACTTTTATTTATGCCAATACCATCAAGTTCAACTTGCCATTTTGTTAAAGGAAGTACATTTTCATCCTTAATAGAAAATGTGAAATCTGTTTCATTAATATCTATTTTCTTTATAGTTTCTATACTCATATGATTTTGTTCGATATAGTTACTTTCTAATTGAACGGCTTCATCCATTCCTTCAGAGATTACAATAAGTGTTCCTTTTATGAAAGTTTTCACTATTGAGCAATCATTGACTTCATCAATTTTTTCTATGACTCCACTTCTTAAATTCCAATTATATAAATCAGATGAAGAAAACGTCATTTTAATTGTTTTATCATCGTCTGATATATTCATGATTTCATAGATTGTCATATTTTCATGAGTTCTTTTTGAGCAAACAATACCTTCACTTAATTGTTCATTTTCAGTAACCATTAGTTGTGCTTTTGTTTCACTGATAATTGTATTAATAAAATTGCTTTCAAGATCATTATCATTTTTTATCAAAAAAACATTCTTATGTTCAATTAAAAATATATATAATTCGCTATTATATTTTTCATCTTTTCCAAACACCTTAGGAATATTTGAAAGCATAATAATTTTTCCATTATTATTAAGAAATTCAATTAATAAATCTTTTGTCTCTTCATAGATTATCTTGCATCCTGGTAAAATGATTGTATTGTAACCTATATTCTTCTGGTTTAGAAAAAGCTTACTATCCTTTAAATAATATTCATGAAATTGTGATTCATCTAAATAGTGATAATCACGTTGGTATCTTAGTAACCGATCAGATACAAAAGAAAACAACATATCAGATTCAAGTTTCATATTTCCTTTACCCTTATCAAAAATTTCATTATATATTGTAGTAATAGGGGATAGAATTGCAATAGATACAATATGATTAGGTAAAGATGAAATTACTGATAATCTTGCTAAATAATCTGCAAATTCTTTATAGTATTCCCAAAAGGGAGCATGATAAAAATCAGTAGAAGGCCAATCTGTTTTTCTATAACCTGCAAATGAATAATAAAAAGCGTGTGGAATAAATAAATTTGTTCCCAATATAGCCATAAAGTTTGCATCAATCATTCTACTTTCTATTGTGTTTTCATGTCCTGCTCCTCCAAAACATTCACATAGAACTCTATTATTATTATTAACTATGGAAATTGAAGAAGCACATTTAGCTGCAATAATTCGATGTGGGTTTTCTTTTGACCCTATTCCTGCAGTTAAATAATCATATCCAGGACAGTCAAATGTACTAAGTACTTTTGTCTGATTTCCTTGCGTCCTAACTTGTCCCCAAAGGGGATCTTCAGTTGTATGTCCAATATATTGTAAATTCCTATCATGACACCATTTAGCTATTTGCTCATGATAGTTGCTTTTATATAAAGTAGTAATAACTTGATAATAATCATCTCTAATTTTATTTGTTTTTTCTCCAATATCAAAAAGTAATGCTACTAAATAATCTGTAATTAAATAATCTCTATGTTTCCTAAAATGTTTATCAAAATCATTAGTCCAAGGTAAAATATCACCAGGAAGAATAGCATTAACATCTTCTATGTTAGTATTTAATGCCTTATTTCCAAAGAATCCTTCATGACCCATTATTGAAGGTTCATCTGTAAATATTCCTTTAACTGTATTTCCAAAATATTTAGTAAAACGCTCATAAGGTAAATATGCTAATCTAATGAACTCTCCAACAGCATCTTTATTCATGGTATCTAAATAATAACCATCATTAAAAGTTATTTTTTCGTCTATAACTCTTTCATAACATAATATTATTTTATTATAGGGTGAATCAATGCTAGAGAAGGATTCTAAGTCTTCTTGTTTTATTCGTGTATATTCTTTAACCTTTTGTGTGTCTAAATTGACATTACATGCAAAAGCTGCAATTAGTGAATCGTTACTTTCCAACCTAATATTATTAATTTTATTAGTAATATTGACTTGTTCTATTCGTAAATGTCTCATTCTATATGAGGGATTGTTTTTAGTTAATTCGCCACCATGAGTACCGCTTGGCCAATTATCCTCATCATATAGCCAAACAATCATCTTTCTTTTTTTACATTCACTTATTATAAATTCAATTGCTTTTAGCCATGGCTCTTCCATATATGGTGTTTCTAATCCATGCCTTGCATGTAAAACCATTCCACCTATACCTTTTTCAGACATTTCATTGATTTGTCTTAATAACTCTTCTTCTTTAAGATCATGGTTTAAAAAGTAAAAAGGGGCAATTCTATATTCATTTGTTGGATTATTAAATAATTTACTTAATTTCATTATCTTTCCTTTTCATAATATAAATCACAAATTTGCTCTGCAGCAATTTCTAAAACTTCTGGTTTTTCATTTGCTAAATATGTTAATATTGTAAATTTAGAAGACATGGTATGTCCATTAACAATACTCCTTTTCAATAAATCTCTACTGATTTGTAAGTCAACAGGAGATATTTTACACCCAGCTTTTGCTAAAGTATCACTTATTTCTTTTCCATCTAATTCCATTACTGGTACAGGTAACTTATCTTTCACTAAATCATATAAATGACAAATTATTATAGTTCCAACACCTACTGAATTCCCATGAAGAGGATGTTCTACTCCTCTTTTAATACAATCTACATCCCAATAATGAACAATATGATGTTCAGCTCCTGATGCAGGTCGTGTGTTTTGATACATTCCCATGGTCATACCAGCTAAAATCAAACCTTCCATTATATTAATTACTGCTTGTGGATCTCGCTTTTTAAGAAGACTAGCGCTAGATTCACATTTTTTTACAGCTTTCATAACTACTTCAACAATCTGCTCACAGTAATGTTCATTTTTATAATCTCTTCCAAATTGCCACTCTCTAATGGCGTTATATTTACCAATTACATCACCAAATCCGGCCGTTATCATATCGTAGGGGGCCTCTTGTAACATTTGACTATCTGCAAATATTCCAATGGGGCATTGTCCTTGTATACTTTCTTTAACATTATTAATAATCAATGAAGATGTAGAAGATGCATAACCATCCATGGAAGGAGCTGTTCCAAAAACAACATATGGTTTATCCATCATATAACTTACTTGTCTGGTAATATCATTAATAACACCACTTCCAACTGCTAAAAAGAAATCCACATTCTTAGGGATTTTAATTAGAACTTCACCTACATAACTCTCATTAGGAGCTATGTGTACATGGTTTCTTTCATGAATAATATATATTTGACTACTTGGTAATAGTTTTTCAAATTGTTGACCAGCTAATTTATATGTTGTATCATCACATATTATCATTACCGTTTTACTTGTTTGTCCATTAATATATGATACAGTCTCATCTATAGCATTTTTATTAATTACAATTTTTTTCACATCAACACTATGTGTGTTTTTACAATTACAATTATATGTATACCCAGCTAACTTGCTAATTTCCATTTTTGTTACATCCATAAATTTACTCTCTTTCAACAATGATTAATACAGTAAAACTTTTCTTTTTACTAATATTAATTTTTGCTTCATCTTTTTTTTCACCATTAATATTAATTAATATAATCTTAGAGCCTTCACCGGTTATTGTAATATCAAAATTACATTGGCCAATAAAAACATTAGTTAACTTTAATTTTGTTACCTTATTATATAAACAAGGAGAAAAAGACACATATTCACTTTCAATACTAATTCCCGCTAAACCGTAAAGAAATAATGATAAATAACCAGTTGCTGACCATGATTGATGTTCACATGATTTAAACTCTTTTAATTTTTCCACACTATAGTGTTCTTGAAGACCACCATATGGTAATCCTGTTTCAGGATGATACATTTCATAAAATTGATTATCCCTATTTGCATAAGAAGTCAGTTTCTCAAATTCATGTATAAATAATTTATCATAATCTACTTTAATTGCTTCATTTGCAAAGAAGCACTGTACATGTGGCCAAATCGTTCCTGCATGTCTTCCATAATGCTCTTTAATATTATACCTATCATAATTTGGGTAGACACAGGGAAGTCCACTTGGGCTAATATAGATATTATTTAAAAATTTAGAATCAATTATTTTAGCTTGTAAAGCCAAAGCAATACCTAACCCTTCTTGTCTCAAACTATCTCCATATTTTCCCACAATATATTTTAGTTGATTATTATCGTATATAAAATGTTTTTCTATAGCTTTTTTTAGCATTGTTTTTTTTCTGTTAAATTGAGAAGTATCCTTTGATAGAATAATAGCCATTTTACGAACAACATCATATGCTAATACATAAGCTGCATTTGTAGATAGGGTATGCATTGGTATGCCATATCCTATATCATAACATTTTTCCTTTTCATGTTTTGGAAATTGTAAAATAGATCCTTCTTTACCCATATATCCATATGTATATGGATAAGCCGAACTGCCATCACCATACACAGCTGGTCCTCTAAAAAGCCCATATTCCTTTGTAAATTCTTCTTCTTCACGAATAGTTAAAGTATTACAAATGGCTTCATATGCTACTAATAAAAACGAACTATCTTGCGAAACAAGATAGTATTGGTAAGCACCTAGTGCCCAAATAATAGCATCCCAATATTGTCCACTTATTACTATATTATTATTTTTATAGGCCAATATCGATGTTAATGTCTGGTAAGATACTTCTCTATTCATAAAGCATAAACTATTATATACATTAATTGAAGCATCTCTAGTCCATGGTCTATCATAATCAGCGCCAGCTACTAGAACCTGACAATTCTTTTTTATATAGGGGTTATAAAAATCAGTAATATTTGACTGTATATCATTATAGGCAATAGAAATAGCCTTGTTAACTTGTTTGTTGTTTGTTGTGATTTGTATCATTGGCACTCCTAAAAATTATTATTGTTATACTTACTTTATCACAACCTTTTTTGAATGAAAATATTTTTTTATAAAAGGGGGTTGACTTTTTTTGAGATAGTGCTATAATACACAGTATCTTGTTATGCAAGGTACTAAACTATAAAAGGGAGTGAAATTATTGAACAGTCAATTTAAAAAAGGAATACTTGAACTTTTGGTCTTACACATACTAACAAAAAATGATTGTTATGGATATGAAATTGTAAACAAGATATCTGAAAGCATTTCGATTTCAGAAGGAACAATATATCCATTAATGAGAAGATTAAAAGGCGATGGTTATGTTACTACTTACTTATCAGAATCAACTGAAGGACCGCCAAGAAAATATTATCATTTGGCAGATAGTGGTATAGAGGAGCATAATCGATTAAAAGAAGAATGGGATACATTTTTCGAGAGAGTAAATATTTTATTAGGGGAGGAAGCATAATATGATTAAGAAAGATTTTATGTCTACGCTAGAAGTAAAACTACGTCATATTCCAATTACTGAGAGAAAAGAAATTTTAGAAGATTATACTGAACATTTTACCATTGGGATAGAACAGGAAAAAACCGAGGAAGAAATTTGTGAAGCATTAGGAGATCCTATAAGAATTGCTAAAATGTATACTGCTACTTCATTTGCTACACAATCAACAGAAAAGAACTCAACTAAAAGTGCTTTTAAAGCAATTTTAGCAGCCCTTAGTTTAGGGTTCTTTAATCTTATTATTGGTATTCCAATTTTAATACTTTTACTTACCATTGTAATTGTATTTTACACAGTAGGAATATCAGTATTCGTTTCTGGTTTTGCGCTTACTTTAAGTAGCATTTTATTTCCATTTGTTAGCGTTGCAGGAGCATATATTATACTAACAATATTTGGCGGAATTGCTGTTATGGCACTTGGTATATTAATGATTATTGGCTCAACATATTTTACAAAATACACCTTTATTGGTATTGCAAAATATATTAAAGCTAATTTTAAAATTATAGGAGGATAACATGAGAACATTTATTATTGTAATAGTAGCTATATTAATAATAAGCACAATGATTTGTGGTGCTGTTTTATTAGTTCTTAAGGACGATTTTAAAGATGGTAACATAGAATTCAATATAGAAGGTTGGAAAGATTTTTCTTTTAAAGCTGGAGATTATGAAGCATATGAAATTAACGAGAGTTTAACAACAACCGTACAAGGCATTACAAGCATCATTTCAAATTCTGTTGTAGCAGATATTGAAATTGTAAAGTGGGATAAATCTGAAATTCAAGCTACCTTAATTGGTGAAATTTCAACAAGAGGCGGGAAACCATACTTGAAAAAAATAGAAAGTGGATCAAAAGTAACCATGGAAGTACAATATCCAAAAACTCTTAATACATCTACTTTTTCATCTAATTTGAAGTTATATATATATGTTCCTGAAAATTATGAAGAGTCTTTTACTTTACACACAGTTTCTGGAAACATTTCCATTAATCATTTTGATGCTACAGAGGAAATTAACTTACATACTGTATCAGGAGAATTTTTTATTGACACTGTTAAAGGAAATAAGTTATACCTAAGTAGTGTATCTGGGGATGGTGAGATCGAACAGGTTTATTTTGACAGTTTTACCTTTTCTTCAACATCGGGTTCTCTTGAATTTATTGGAAACCCTGGTAGGTTAATAGCTGACACTGTTTCAGGAGATGTTGATTTAACATTATATGGGGATTTAAGTGACATAGATATTGATACAGTTAGTGGAGATACAAGTATCTCTTTTGACAATGATGTTTCAGCTACTATAGAACTAGATTCAGTAACCGGAAAATATAATGCAAGTATGCCAATTATAATTGTCTCTTCAAGTAAAAATGATATAACTTTTGTAGTGGGAGAAAACCCTACTATTAAAATTGATTTATCATCTGTATCCGGAGACTTATCTGTTAATATAAATTAGTCTCTATATATGGAAATTAATAGAAATTTTTAATAAAAAACGGTTCAAAAAAATTGAACCGTTTTTGTTTATATCTAAACTCTTTTAATTTAAAATTGCTTCTAAAATTTCTTCATTCTGCTCTGCAGCAGTTGTCATAACTTCCTTAATTAATCCACCCATTAAACTTGACATTAATGATGAATTTAATCTAGAAATGTATACCTTTCCATCATCTCTTTCATAGATGGCTATTCTACAAGGCATTAAAGATGAGACAATTCTTTCTTCATCAGCTTCTAAAATTCTAGCAGCATGTTCTGGATGACATAGTTCAAAAACTTGTACCTTTTTTACATCGTATCCATACTTAGTCATAGTAAGTTGTAAATCATGTACTGCTGGTAATTTCCATCCATGACTTTCTACAGACTCTGTTAGAACCTCAATCGTTTCATCAAATCCATACATACTTTCGTCTTCAAGTAACATCGCTCCAGGTGATACTAAAACAATAGCGGTGCTTGCTATTATAATTCCTAATAAAAAAGAAATCACTCCAACCCAAATATTTTTTTTCATAATATACTCCATTCAAAATAATTTATTTGATTAGTATACTTATAATCATTATGGGCATATGTGACTTATGTCACATACTTTGAATTCCTTTTTTGTGCAAAAAAAACCACCAAAATGGTGGTTTTAAAGTACAGTATATTCTTTATTTATAATATTTCAAGAATTACCATTAGTCTATATATTATTGCAGAAGCTTGTGCTCTCGTTGCTGTATTATTTGGTTCAAATGTAGTTGTTGTCATTCCATTAATAATTCCTAAATAATGAGCAGCTGAAATACATTTAATTTCTTCTGCTGTTAAAGCATCGATGTCCGTAAATGTAGCTGTTGAATGGTCTGCCAATATTTGCAAGTCTTCTCCTGTATAATACTCATAAGCCTTCATAACCATAACAGCCATATCGCTTCTTAATATCGCTTCTTCTGGCTTAAAGATGGTACCATCAACAATATTTTCGTTTTCTAGTCCTGTAATATAACCATAATACCAGTCTGTTGTATCTATATCTGTAAATGAACTACCAGTCCCTGCTGGCAACATAATAGATACTGCAACCAATTTAGCAAATTGTGCTCTAGTTACATCTCCTTCAGGGGCAAATGTTCCATCTCCCATTCCGTCTATTATTCCAATTACAGTCAGAGGCGCAATATATTGATTTCCCCAATATGTTGAATAAACATCAGTAAAACTGTTTGCCTTAACAAAAAACTGATATGTGCCAGTTCCATTATAATTTGCATAAATCTGTTCTGATATTAAATAAGCAGGTTCTGTTCTTTTAGTTTCATATAGATCTTCAATAATAACGTTTGCTCTTTCATATGAAACAATTGTATTTTTAAGTGAAGTAAAAATTTTCATTCCTTCTACGTTACTATCTATATATAAACCCTCAGATGTTGGGTAATACATAAAATCAACATCAGAAAAGCCTTCTCTTTTTTGTGAAAAGATGTAAACGTCCTTTTCTGTTAATTTTGTTAAAGCCTCATAGGGAAGTATAAATTGATAATCTGAAAAGTTAATAGTCAACCCTAAATTACTCTCTAATAAAATTAGTAAAGCTTGATTAGTAAAATCTAATGAAAAAGTTTCAAAATCATACGCTGTTAAATCAATTTCTCTTTTTTCACTATCAATATATCGGTAAATTTGATTATCATATAAAGTTAACGAAACATCTTTTCCATCAACTTCAAGAAAATCAAGAACCGTATCGTCTAATTCAAGGTCATCAAGAATTGTTTGTCTAACCACTTCAAATTCTAAATTGTATATTTCCTCTGAGCCGTCAAATGTAAATGCCATATTATATGTACCAGTGGCTAAAGGAAGTGGTGTATATAGTTTTACTTTTTTATTGTTATACACAACTATATTACTAATATCTATATATCTTCCTCTTCCTGTAATAATTGCACTAAATAATTCGTTGTCGAGAGGGAATTCAATAACTTTTGAATTAACATAAAAAGCTAGAGGTTCATCTCTTGAGTAAATTTCTTTTTCAAGATAAATTTCATTTTCAATAATTCGTAAGGTTTTCTTATAAAATCCTGTTTGAGTAATTAATCTAATTTCAATTTCATCTTTGTTAAGTACCTCATCAGCAGTTGGATACACTTTAAAGATTCTATCTGTAATTTTCGTACAATCTACTTGTACATCATCAACCATACATACTAATGTGGACTCAATTTCCTTATTAAAAAATCTGATAGTTATCCCATTTGTTAAAATACTTTCAACTGTTGCAGGATCATCGTCAATATCAAAGTGTCCTTCTTTCACTATAATGGATTGGGTATCCCACTGTTCCATTGGGGTTATACCGTCTTGATATTTAACAACTACAGTATAACTTCCTTCAGTTGCGTTATACATCATCATATCAAATGTAATTGTATAATTATCTATTATGGTAATGTTTTTTATTAAATCCTTATCTGTTCCAATAATATCAATACTGATGCTGTCTGCATATGCTAAAAAATCAACTGTTTCAGTAGTTATCACAACTTGTTGAACTTCATCATATATTGTGTTGTCAAAAGAATCAGCCATCACTGTAATCTGATCCGTTTGAACCGCAGCACTTACAGGCATTACTATTGAAAAAAGTAAAATAACAGATAAAAGAATACTAAGAATTTTCTTCATTCCCTACACCATCCTTTTTCTATATGTTTATATTTTATCACTAATATACAAAACTTACCACTTGTTGTAATAAGCTTGTTTATTTCCCTAATTGTCCATAATAGATCTTAGTCTGTCAATTAAAATATTTAATACCACTTGATTATATCCTCCTTCAGGAATAATTAAATCTGCATATTTTTTGCTTGGCTCTACAAACTGATCATGCATTGGCTTAACAGTTTCTAAATATTGCTTTAATACTGAACCTAAACTTCGACCTCTATCATTAACGTCTCGTTCAATTCTTCTAGCCAATCTAATATCAGAATCAGTATCAACAAACACTTTAATGTCCATCATATCGCGTAATTCTTTGTTTTCAAAAAGAAGAATTCCTTCTACAATTATTACTTTTTTTGGCTTTAGATTTATTGTTTCATCTAACCTCAAATGAGTTACAAATGAATAAATTGGTCGCTCTACACTTTCTCCTTTTCTAAGTTTATGTAAATGCTCAATCAACAAATCTGTTTCTAATGTATTAGGGTGGTCATAATTTAGTTGACTGCGTTCATCAAAAGTCAGTTGATCATATTTTTTGTAATAAAAATCATGAGCAAGTAAGATGCCGTCATCTCCAATTGCTTTTATAATTCCTTTTGCCAATGTGGTTTTCCCCGAGCCAGATCCTCCAGCTATTCCAACAATTACTCTATTCATAAACTTATTTTAACATATTATACTAGTTTTTCGTGATATAATATGGAATATATTCAAGTAAAGGATGATTATATGTCAAAAAATCAAGTTGCTATCATTGATATTGGAAGTAGTAATGTTCGTTTAAAAATATTTGAAAATAAAAAAAATAATATTAAACAACTTGAACATGTTGAAAAACCACTATATCTTGGTCATGATACTTTTAAAAACGGTCAAATATCTTCTGAAAAAGTAGATCAATTATGTAATATTATAAATTCATTTAAAAGACTAGCTAGCGACTACTCAATTAATAGGTTGCACACATATGCAACAACAGCCTTTAGGGAAGCAGACAACAGAGAATATGTGCTTGAATTAATTAAACTTCGTACAGGGATTGATGTTAGAGTATTAGATGATTTACAAGAAAAAACCTTCATTTATCAAGAACTAAAACGATTATTAGGACAAAAATCAAAAAACTGTGTTATGACTTATGTTGGTTCTGGATCCTTAGGTATCTCTGTAATGGAAAAAGGTATAATAAAATATTCTCAAAATATTCGTATTGGATCATTGAAATTAAGCGAAATATTAGAACCTGTCCAAGGATACACACAAAAATTTCATGTTATTGTAGAGCAATACATTAGTACATATATCGATGTTCTTAGTAATTTCGTAAAAGTTTCTAAGCAATACGATTTTATTGCCACAGGAAAAGAAATTAACCTTTTAGCAAAAATGGCTAATATTACACCTGATAAAAAAAGATTTACAATTTCTAAACAAAACTATCTTGTTTTATATGAAAGTATTAAAGATTTAACTCCTGAACAAATTTCATTCACATACAAAATCACACAAGAACAGTCTGAAACATTAATTCCTTCAATGGCTATGTTTAAAATTATAATGGACTTTTCTAATGCAGAAACCTTTATTGGTTATGACCTATCCTTGTGTGATTTTATTGGGTTTATGGAACTTCATCCAGAAAAATATTTACAATTAACCCATTCTTTTTATGATGATATTATTAATCAAGCTACATTTATAGCAAAGCGTTTTAATTATGATGAAAAACATGCTAAAGCCATCGAAGAATATTCTCTGAAAATTTTTGATAGTATAAAAGATTTACACGGTTTAAAAAGTAAACATAAATTATTATTACAACTTGCATGTATTTTACACGATACTGGAAAATTTCTTAACTTAAAATCTCATTATAATCACTCATATAACATTATTAAAAATTTAGAAATTGCAGGATTAAGTAATCAAGAATTAGAGATAATTGCAAATGTTTCAAAATATCACAGCACTCTTGCCCCTACTCTGTCAGATAGTAGTTATAAAAACTTATCTTTAACAGATCGAATGCTTGTTTCAAAATTATCTGCAATAATTCGTTTAGGTGATAGTTTAGATAAAAGTCATTTGCAAAAGTTAGAGAATTTAACTGTTTTATTTAATCAAAAAGAATTAGTGATTTCTTGTACCTTTAACCAAGATATATCCCTTGAAGAGTGGGACTTTAAAAACAAATGTCCGTTTTTTAAAAATGTTTTTGGGATTAAAGCACTACTAATGAAAGAGAGACAGTTATAATGAAGATTGACCAACCTAAAAATTACATTAATAGGGAATTAAGTTGGTTAGGATTTAATAATCGTGTACTTGATGAGGTCTTAGCCGAAGA
>JAUUZV010000161.1 GCA_030592085.1 Clostridia bacterium
AGTTTCATTACATTATGGAATGAAAGTTGGTTGGATTGCTAATGGATATCCAGTAGTAACAGACTAATTATAGAAAATATATATAAAAGAGCTTTCTATTTTCAGAAGGCTCTTTTTTTATGCTACAATAAAGTTACATCAAGGGGGGGACTATGAAAGATATTTATTTCAAAGAACAGTTATTTACCATAGAAGGAGCACTATCAGTTTATGATGGTAATGATTTCACACAACCGTGGCGGATTGACCATAATAGAAAACAATTATTCCCATATTTAAATGATGATTTTCAAGGTGGAGCCTGCTCAGGAGTGAGAATTACTTTTGAATCTGACTGTACTTTATTAGCTATTGATATTGTTGAAACCCATGAAAGCGATACAGGGTTTCACGATGTGATGTTAATTGATCTTGTAATTGATGGAAAATTAATTGAAACACTACCAATTAATAAAGGTAAAGGAATCTATGATTTTACAAAATTACCAAAAGGATTGAAACATATTGAGTTATGGCTAGATCATGCGTACCCTGTTAAATTTACTAAATTATTGATTAATGATAATGCAATAATGAAAAAAAGTGAAAGTCCTAAATATCGTTGGGTCCACTATGGTAGCTCAATTAGTCATTCTGTACGAGCAAAAACCCCATCAACAATATGGCCAGGGATTGTTGCCTTGCGAGAAAATATACATGTTACAAATTTAGGATTTGGTGGTAATTGCATATTAGATCCAATAATAGGTTATGAAATGAGTAAACTTAAAGCTGATATATTTACATTGAAATTAGGAATTAATGTACATGGTGGTCGATTAAATATACGAAGTTTTGAACCGTGTATAATTGGTCTAATTGAAACGCTTAGGCAAAAACATATTTACACACCTATACTTTTAATTTCCCCAATTGTTGCTCCTGGTTATGAAGATACTAAGGGACTATCTGAGATGAGTTTATCTGATATGAGAGAAATCTTACAATTAGTAGTTAAAAATTACAATAATCTAGGAGATGAAAATATCTATTATGTAAATGGATTAGAGATAATGGGACAAGAAGGTTTAAAATATATGCCAGATGATGTTCACCCTGATGGTGACGGACAGTTTGTAATGGCAGATAATTTTATTAAAAATATTATAAATAAATATTTTATTAGATAGGAACCTATTATGAAATTTAACGATGTATATCAAATTGCAGAAATTGAGAAGAATAAAAAGATATTACGTAATTTTATAAATGGTAAGGGAAAAACAGTTTTTTCAGGATATACTGCAAAAAGTGAATATAGACAAGTGGCTGATTTTAATAAAATGGTTTCATTAGCTTGTGATAATATTTTATTAAACAAGAAAATGCCTGGAATAAATGTGCCTCGTATCATGTGTGATTTTGGAACAACAAGTACTGCAGAATATTTTGGTAATAAAGCAAGAGTTCCAGAAGGTTGTAATAAATGGATTGACCCAATAATAAATTGTATATCCGATATTCCTAAAATATCACTTCAATCCTCTGATGGTTTAGATGTGTTAAAAGCATATGAATTATGGGATGCTGTTTCAAAAAAACTAGAAACAAACTACTTATCAAGTTCGTTTATTGATATTCAAGGTCCATTAAATACTTTAGCATTAATTTGGGAACAAACAGACTTATTAATAACAATGACAGATAATCCAAAAAAAGTTCATGAAGTTCTAGAAGTGGTAACAGATATATTAATTGATATTGTTAAAACAACTATCAATAAAAATATGAATGTAGATTGTCCCCTTTGGCCATATATTTATTTACCTACAGATATAGGTGTAGGGATTACTGAAGACTATATGCCATTACTTTCACCTGCTATGTATAAAGAGTTTGGCATTCCATATTTAAAGAGATTTGCTAGCCATTTTAATGGAATTTTCATTCACTGTTGTGGTCAATTTACACACCAGATTGATAATCTTATTAATAGTGGTATTAATATATTAGGAATGGAATTTGTGTATCCCAATGTTGATATAAAAAAGCTATTTACAGCTTTTGGAGCATCTGCTTTTTTTGTCCCTAATATTATGGATAATTATATAAGTGAATTTGGATCTATTACAAACTTTTTTAAGAAAATAAATAAATTAAGAAACAATGAAACAAGACTATGGTATATTATCAATGCGTGGGCTGATGATATTGATGAACAGGCAGCCTATCTAGAATTAATAAGTGATGTGAGGTAAAATTATGTTTGAAAAACTATATCAACAAAGTGAATTTATTGCAAAAAGAGAAAGCAGTTATGATTTAACAGGGGGCAATGAAGATAAAAAAGAAATTGCTGCTGGTGAAACCTTAGAAATAGCTAATTTAGTAGGGCCAGGTAAAGTAGTTCATATCTGGTGTACAATTGCAGCGGAACAGTTACCCTTATTTAATAGAATGTTAGTTTTGCGATTTTATTGGGATGATGAAAAAACACCTAGTGTAGAGTGTCCAATTGGTGATTTTTTTGGATCAGGTCATGGAATGCAAGCTGACTGTAAAGCATTACCAATTAATTCTGTGAATGGTGGAAAAGGAAGGAATGTCTTCTTTGAAATGCCATTTATAAAAAGTGCTCGATTAACTGTTACTAATGAAGGGAAATTCCCAGTTCGTTCTTTTTACTATAATGTTGATTGGCAACAATATAAAAGTTTACCTAAGGACATTATGTATTTTCATGCAAGATATAGACAAGAATTTCCCACAACCATTGGGAATGACTATTTAATCGCTGATATTAGTGGACAAGGAAATTATGTGGGCACAGTACTAAATGTGGAAAAAGCAGAAAAACCAGGTTGGTATGGTGAAGGTGATGAAAAAATATATATTGATGGAGAAGAATATCCTTCTATTTGGGGAACAGGGACAGAAGATTATTTCTTAACTGCATGGTATCCCCATGTATATCATTCTCCTTACTCAGGATTTTCAATTTATGAAGGAATAAATAGACCTGGGAACAAATTAACAGGATACCGTTTTCACATAATAGATCCAATACCATTTACAAAAAGAATAAAGTTTGTTATTGAGCACGCTTGGACAACAAAAAATGAAAAATTCTGTGATAACTATTCTTCAGTTGCTTATTGGTATCAAAAAGAACCACATACTATTACTGAACCATTTCCTGCTGCAGACAGTAGAAGACCTAAATATCCAGAAGATGTACTTTATGATGAGTATTGGGAAAAAGGAAATGATAAAAAAGGGTTTTAAATGAGAGTTGATTTAGCAACTATTAGAAATGAAATATTGTCAGTTTATGATAGTAGGCGAAAAAGAGATGACCCTATTGGAAGGTATAAATATACTTTAGATGGGGAAACTAATTTATATGCAAGCTTAGATGTAGTTATTTCATATGCAATAATGGGAATCAATCCTAATTCTTTTAATGAAAAATATAAAAGTGAATGGATATCTTATATAAATTCATATGTTGATAATGAAATTAAAGACGGACGATATAACGGTCTTATTCCACACCACTCAATAACTCATGCAAACGGTATGGTTATTGGAGCTCTTGGTTATCTAGGGGGTAAGCAAATTTATCCTGTTAAATTTTATGACTCATTTAATAGTGTTATAAAAATAGAAACATGGCTTGAAAACATTAATTGGCCACATCAATGGGCTTGTGAATTTAAAGGTGGACCTTGTATGTTTTCTATGAGTAAGTATTGTCCAAGTGAGTGGATTAATGTGGCAATTAATTGGTTGACCAGCGAGCTTGACCCAATAACAGGTATGTGGAAAAGAGAAGTAACACCTGCTACGGAATATAACCCATTGGGAGGATTTGTTCATATATATCCACTTTATGAGCTTCACTTAAAAGAATTTCCATATCCTAATAAAGTGATTAGATCAGTTCTAGATTTACAAAACAGTAAAGGTAATTGGTGGCCAAATAATGAATTAAGTTATTTAGATATGGATGCACTTTATGCTTATAGTGCAATGTTAAGAATAAATAATACATTACATGATGAAGTAATAAAAAGCACAAGAAAATATGCAAAGTATTTTATTGATTTCTATCAAAAGAATAAAAAAGATATTTTTAAAAACTCAGCTATGCATGGTTTATTAGCTTTAGTTAGTACATTTGGATTACTTAATCAATTATTGCCTAACGAATTCTACGATACAGTTCAATGGACAGATATTTTAAGTGACAGAAGATTATATCAAACAAGTCTAGTTGAAGTTTAGATTTCTCTTTGTTGGTGTATAATAAGCATAGTGGAGGAACACATATGAAATTAGTAAATGAAAGTGCCATTTTCGTTATATTTGGAGGAACTGGCGATTTAACAAAAAGAAAATTAATTCCCGCTTTATATAATCTTACAATCGAAAACAAATTATCAGATAATTTTGCAATTGTAGCTATTGGACGAAGGGATTATACGACAGAGTTTTATAGAGACCAAATGAAAAGTGCAATCAAAGAATTTTCAGAAGATACATATAATGAGAAGCGTTGGAATAAATTTGTATTAAAAATTTCATATTTGCGATTTGATTTTTCACAAACTTGTGAAGGATACACTGAACTTGATAAATATTTAAGTAAACTTGATGATGAACATCAAACAAATGGTAATAGAATTTATTATTTAGCAGTACCTCCTAGTTCCTTTGAACCAATTATTGATAATTTACAATGTCGCCAAATGTTGTTAAATAAAGATAGTTGGCAACGTGTAATGGTAGAAAAACCATTTGGTTCAGACTTAGAAAGTGCTAGAAAGTTAAATGAACATATTTCACAAAGTATTGAAGAAAAGAATTTATTTAGAATCGATCATTATTTAGGAAAAGAGATGATTCAAAATATCATGGCAATTCGTTTTGGTAATTCTATATTCGAACCTTTATGGAATCATCACTATATTGATAATATTCAAATTATATCAAGTGAAACTATTGGAGTTAAAAGTCGTGGTTCATATTATGAATCAACAGGTGTTTTAAAAGATATGTTGCAAAACCATATTTTACAAATGTTATCTTTAATAGCAATGGAGCCACCTATTAGTTTATCACCAGAAGCAATTAGAGACGAAAAAGTAAAAGCTATTAAATCGCTACGAGTAGAGCATGGGAAAAAAATAGAAGATACCATAGTCTTAGGACAATACGGTGAATCGCAATCACATATAGGATATCGTGAGGAAGATAATGTTTCAAAAGAATCTAAAGTGCCAACATTTATTGCCATGAGAGCATCAATTGATAATTTTAGATGGAGTGGAGTGCCTTTCTATATAAAAGTGGGGAAAGCATTACCAAAAAAAGAAACTAAAATTATTGTACAGTTTAAAAAATTACCAGGTATTAATAACTATAAAGAGTTTAATGACACAAAACCAAATACTTTAGTTATACGGATACAACCAAATGAGGGAATCTATTTTCAAATTAATGCTAAAATACCAGGAAACGAATTTATTGTTAATAGTATTGATATGGATTATTGCCAGAAATCAGCAATTTCAAGTAATTCAACAGCTGCTTATGAACGATTGATTATTGAGGCAATAAGAAATAACTCCTCATTATTTACAAGATGGGATGAATTAGAATATTCATGGAAATATATTGAGAGTATTGAAAAAGCTATTAAAAATTACAACTATCAGTATCCTAATTATGAATTTGGGACAGAAGGTCCTAATATGGCAAATCAATTACTAGAAATAAATCATAAGTGGTA
>JAUUZV010000112.1 GCA_030592085.1 Clostridia bacterium
AACCAATATTAACATGTTTTTTAATTTCATCATATTCATCATTAGTTAATTTACCAGGTTTTTTTAAAATAGATTCTGATATACCAATTTTACCAATATCGTGTAATTGAGAATAATTAGTTATTTCATTTATATCACTCTCAGAATAGCCTAATTGTTGAGCCATAAAATTACAGTATGATGCGATTCTTCTAGTATGTTGGCCTGTATCTTCATCGCTATAAGCTGTAGCTCTTTCAAGTGATTCAATAATTGATAGTAATATATTTTCAAATTTTTCATTTATTATTTTTTCTTTATTTTCTACTTTAATTCGTTTTTTAGTTTCAAGTTTTAGATGTAAATACAAGTATGATATTATTAATGAAAATATTAGTAGTGGTAATGCTATTGATAATATTAAAACATAATTTGTTGTATCTACATTAATACTAGAATTATCAATTTTATTAATTAAATTATTATACAGCACATACTTATCTAAGATTTGATTAAATAAATCATCATTTGAATTCAATATATAACCATAATCATGATTTATAGTTCCGCTATTATATAATTTTCTATAATTATATTTACTTAAATAATATTCAGCTACATACTTATTATTAACTGTATAGTCACTATTCCCATTATTAACACTACTAAATGCATCTTCAATAGAGCCGAATAAATGAAGTTCAATTGAAGGATGATATTTAGTTAAATACTTTACAAAAGGATCGTTTTTAAATAAAGCTACACTAGAGTTTTCAATTCCATGTAAACTAATGATATTTTGATTTGGTTGGTTACCAAGAATTGTAATAGAAAACGGAAAATATGTATATGAATAATTATATTCATCTCCATTCTGATTGTGAATATTAAATAAAGAAAGTGTTTTAACAGATATCTCATTTTCTAAAGGATTTAATGTTATACCCATATTCTCACTCATTTGAGCCAAATAATCAGCAATTACTCCGTAAAACTTATCTCCTTTTTTGAAAAGTAATGGTCTAATATCATTAGGGTGTTCATAATATATTATTGGATTATTATTTAGCCAATTTTTTTCTTCATCAGTTAATGCTATTTTAAACTCATTAACTTTAAAATCATTATTATTTGAAGTATATATTTCAGTATAATTATAGTAATCACTTATGATAAGTTTATTTAAAATAGTATATAACTCAGGATAATCCTTATTAACGCTAATTACAGCCTTTGGTAATGTAAATTCATCAAGGTTTATTATATTTGCATTAATTGAAATTTCATGACTTGATATATATGCTTGAATAATTGCAGATACTTCATTTTCTAACAGTGCATTTTCTAATTCATCTCGTGAAGCATAATACTTAATTTCGGTATTAAAAGTTGAGTTCACATCAGTACTATACACTGAAATTTTTTCAAATAGTTTTTCAACTATATAATCATTTTTAATAAATCCAATTGATAAATTCTGTAAATCATAAATAGTATTAATATTTTTATCATATGTAATTAACTTATAAGACGTTGTGTCTTTAGTAGTACAAAAATTCAAAAATTGTCTTCTGAAATCATTGTCAAATGGACCGTAGTATAAATCATATGTATCTTCACTAATACTATCAACTAATTCTGTTATATTAGAAAATGGTACAATTTGAATACGTATTCCTAAATGTTTTTCAACTAAATCTGCAAAATCAAGAACATCACCTTTTAATACTCCATTAATATCAGTAAAATATTTAGCTTGATTTGAATCTTCTGTAACAAGTGTAAAAGAATTACCTTGGTTCTCATCTAACCACTGTAACTCTTGTTCTGTTAAATCCAACGACTCTTCAGCAGTAATATTAGTCATTGGTAACAAGACTAGTATAATAACAATTAACAATACTATGCTTTTTTTCATTATTATATTTTACACTAAAAATAGATAAAAAAAAAGGAAGAGGTAAACTCTCCCTTAAATTATTTTTTCATTATTATTTCTTTAAGTTGAAAAATGTGTCAATTCCTGGATATTCAGCAACCTCACCTAGTTCTTCTTCTATTCTAAGTAATTGATTATACTTAGCAACTCTATCTGATCTAGAAGGAGCACCTGTTTTAATTTGACCTGAATTAGTAGCAACTGCTATATCGGCAATTGTAGTATCTTCAGTTTCACCAGAACGATGTGATGTAACAGTGGTATATCCTGCTCTATTTGCCATTTCAATAGCTTCTAAAGTTTCTGTTAAAGTACCAATTTGATTTACTTTAATTAAAATTGAATTTGCTACACCTAAATCGATTCCTTTTTTCAAACGTGTTGTGTTTGTTACAAACAAGTCATCTCCTACTATTTGAACTTTGTCACCAATACGGTCGTTTAATAATTTCCAACCTTCCCAATCTTCTTCAGATAATCCATCTTCAATTGAAATAATTGGATATTTTTCAGTTAAACCAGCCCAGAAATCAATCATTTCATCTCTAGTAAACATTTTATCTGTTTTCCAGAAATAATAGCTTCCTTCATGGCCAGCTTTTATTGCTTCTTCATACATTTCTGTAGCAGCAGGGTCTAACGCAATTCTAAAGTCGTCATATGGTTTAAAACCTGCTTTTTCTATGGCTTCAACAATAACTTGTAATGCTTCTTCATCAGATTTAAGATTAGGAGCAAATCCACCTTCATCACCAACTGCAGTACTATATCCTTTTGCTTTTAAAACACCTTTTAGTGTGTGGAAAACTTCAGCACACCATTGTAATGCTTGTTTAAAACTAGTTGCTCCAACTGGCATAATCATAAATTCTTGAGAACTTATTGAATTATCAGCATGTTTTCCGCCATTTATAATATTCATCATAGGTACTGGTAGTTTTTTCGCATTTACACCACCAATATATTGATATAATGACATACCAATAGTATTAGCTGCAGCTTTTGCTACTGCCATTGAAACTCCTAATAGTGCATTAGCACCTAATTTAGCTTTATTAGGTGTGCCATCTAATTCAAGCATTAATTTATCAATTGCAGTTTGATCAATAACATTCATTCCTTCAATTTCTGGTGCTATTACATCATTAATGTTACTAACAGCTTTTGTAACGCCTTTTCCAAGGTATCTATTACTATCACCATCTCTAAGTTCAACAGCTTCAAAAGCTCCTGTTGAAGCACCTGATGGTACAGCAGCTCTTCCCATAAAACCACCTTCAACAATAACTTCTACTTCAAGTGTTGGGTTTCCTCGTGAATCAAGAATTTCTCTTGCATAAACGCTTTCGATTTCAAAATAATATTTCATGTTTTTCCTCCTAGTTATTTAACTATTAATGTTTGACCCGTCATTTCCTTTGGCTGATCAATATTCATTATATCAAGCATTGTTGGTGTTAAATCAGCCAACTTGCCTTCTTTTAAAGTAATACCTAAAGTATTTTTATTTACATAAATTAATGGTACTGGGAATGTTGAATGTGCTGTCATTGGATTACCAAAACTATCAATCATTAACTCAGCATTTCCATGATCAGCTGTAATTAGAGCTGTTCCATCAACTTGTAAAATCTTTTCTATAACTTGTCCAACACAATCATCAACTACTTCTACAGCTTTAATTGCAGCTGGTATTATGCCAGTATGTCCTACCATATCACAATTTGCAAAATTTAAAATAATAACATCATATTTTTTAGATTCTATTCTTTTAATGACTTCATCTTTAACTTCATATGCACTCATTTCAGGTTGTAAATCAAAAGTTTCTATTTTTGGTGAAGCAATTAATGCTCTATCTTCATTTTTATAAGGTTTTTCAACTCCACCATTAAAAAAGAAAGTAACATGAGCATATTTCTGTGTTTCAGCAATTCTTAGTTGTGTTAATCCTAAATTAGAAATGTATTCACCAAACGTATTGGCTAATTTTTCTTTATAATATGCAATATGTACATTTTTAAAAGTTTCATCATATGGTGTCATACATACATAATAATTAGAAAAGTATCCTTTTCCTCTAGAAAATCCTATAAAATCTTCATCAACAAAGGCCCTTGTTATTTGTCTAGCACGATCAGGTCTAAAATTAAAGAAAATTATAGAATCGTTTTCTTTAATTGTTGTTAGTGGTTCATTATTCTCTGTTATAACTGTAGGGATTACAAATTCATCAAAAACTTTTTTTTCATAAGATTCTCTTACAGCTTTTTCAGCATTGTTTGCTTTTACACCTTGGCCTAAAACCATTGCATTATATGCTTTTTCTACACGATCCCAAATATTATCTCTATCCATTGCATAAAAACGTCCCATTATTGTAGCGATTTTACCAACACCTATGCTTTTTAATTTTTCCTCTAACTCAATAATATACTTTAGTGAGCTATCAGGTGGTACATCTCTTCCATCAAAAAAACAATGTACATAAACCTTTGTTAAACCATTATCTTTTGCCATTTGTAATAATGAATATAAATGTGTGTTATGAGAATGTACACCTCCATCACTTAATAATCCCATTAAGTGAAGTGAACTATTATTTTCTTTAGCATGATTCATGGCACCTAATAATGCTTCATTAGAAAATAAGGTTTTATCTTCTATAGCTTTTGTAATTTTAACTAAATCTTGATATACAACACGTCCAGCGCCAATATTAGTATGACCAACTTCTGAATTTCCCATTTGTCCTTTTGGTAAGCCAACATCATTACCACTAGCACTAAGTTGTGTATTTGGATAATTTATCATAAATGAATCCATATTTGGCGTATTTGCTAAATAAATTGCATTACCTTCATGGTTATTATTAATCCCATAACCATCTAGTATGATTAGAGCTGTTACTTTTTTGTTCATTTAAATTTCCTTTTATTTTTCATAATTAACAATAGCTTCAAAATCTGAAATTTTCAAACTAGCACCACCTACTAAACCACCATCAATGTCAGACATATTAAATAGTTCATAAGCATTAGCCGGTTTAACAGAACCTCCATATTGAATACGAATAGCTTTTCCTGCTTGTTTACCATATAACCCAACTACAACATTTCTTATTACAGCACATACATCATTTGCTTGTTCACTAGTTGCTGTTTTTCCAGTTCCAATAGCCCAAATAGGTTCATAAGCAATAATTGTATTTTTAACTTGCTCTTCAGTTAATCCTTTTAAAGCAAATTTCACTTGATAACTTACTAAATCATTTGTTACCCCTTTTTCACGTTGAAAAAGTGATTCTCCAACACAAATTATAGGAATAATTCCATGTTTAAATGCTGCATGTGCTTTTTTGTTAACACTTTCATCGGTTTCATTAAAGTATTGTCTTCTCTCTGAATGTCCAACTAATACGTACTTGATTCCTAAATCACTTAACATAGATGCACTAACTTCTCCAGTAAATGCACCGGATTTTTCATAATGTAAATTTTGAGCAGAAATTTCAATATTACTCCCTTTTGCTGCTTTTAAAGCTTCACATAAACAAACAGATGGTACTGCACATATTACATCATCATACACACCTTTAACTTTTTCTTTTAAATCAGTTATAAAATCATAAGTTTCAGTTGGAGTTTTATTCATTTTCCAATTACCAGCAATAACCATTTTTTTAGGTACTTTATCTAGTAAACAATCAATTCCTGGTAATGTTTTACCTTCAAGGTACTCTAATGCTGCTCCTCCACCAGTTGAAATGTGAGTTACTTTATTTGCATAACCTAATATTTCTATTGCTGCAGCTGAATCTCCCCCACCAATAATTGAAATAGCATCAGCTTGTGAAACTGCTTTTGCGATTTCACTAGTTCCTTTAGCAAAATTAGGGAATTCAAATACACCCATTGGTCCATTCCAAATAATTGTTTTAGCTTTTTTAATTTCATTAGAATATTTTTCAATTGTTAGTGATCCAATATCTACACCCATCCATCCATCAGGCATTGCATCAGATGGTACATATTTAAATTCAGTATCATTTTTAAATTCTTTAGCTACAATACTGCCTATTGGTAACATAATTTCGATATCTTTTGCTTCTGCTTTAGCCATTAATTCTTTAGCTAAATCAATTTTATCTTCTTCACATAAAGAAGCTCCGATTTTATAACCTTTAGCTTTTAAGAATGTATAAGCCATTCCTCCACCAATAATTAATGAATCTACTTTATCTAATAAGTTTTCAATAACACCAATTTTATCAGAAACTTTTGCTCCACCTAAAATAGCAACAAATGGTCTAGTAGGTTTTTTTAATGCTTTTCCCATAATTTCGATTTCTTTTTTAATTAAGAAACCACATACAGCTGGTAAATATTCAGCTATTCCAGCAGTTGAAGCATGAGCCCTATGAGAAGTGCCAAAAGCATCGTTTACATATATATCAGCCATATTGGCAAGTTCTTTTGCAAAAGCTTTATCATTTTTCTTTTCTTCTTTATGAAAACGTACATTTTCTAATAATAAAACTTCTCCTTCTTTTAAAGAAGCAGCCTTTTTCTTAGCATCATCTCCAATTACATCATTAGACATTATAACTGTTTGTTTTAGTAATTTACTTAATCGCTTAGCAACAGGTTTTAGACTGAACTTTGCCTCAAACCCATCTTTTGGTCTACCTAAATGTGAAACTAATATTACTTTACATTCATTTTCTATTAAATATTTAATAGTTGGTAGCGCTCCTTTAATTCTTTTATCATCAGTAATTTCACCGTCACTGTTTAGTGGTACATTAAAATCCACTCTAACAATCACCTTTTTATTAGATAGTTCAATATCTTCAATTGTTTTCTTGTTTAAGATAGTCATTTAGATTAATTCCCCCGTTCATATTATATAAAAGTATAAAAGGCCCAGGAATTTTCCCGAGCCTTTAAAATTTAATTTTGTGTATTATTTTGCGTCAACAGTTGCCATGTATGAAATTAAATCAATAACTTTACTTGAATAACCCCACTCATTATCATACCAAGATACAACTTTAACAAAATGATCAGTTAAAGACAATCCAGCTTTTGCATCAAAGATTGATGTTCTTGGATCGTGAATAAAGTCACTTGAAACAACATCTTCATCTGTATAACCTAAGATTCCTTTAAGTTCATTTTCACTTGCTTTTTTCATTGCAGCTTTAATATCTTCATATGAAGCAGCCTTTTCTAAATTACAAACTAAATCAACAACTGAAGCATCAGGTGTTGGAACTCTAAAAGCCATTCCAGTTAATTTGCCATTCAATTCAGGTAATACAACTCCTACAGCAATTGCTGCGCCTGTTGTTGATGGAATAATATTTTGTGCACAAGCTCTACCCATTCTCCAGTTTTTAGAAGATGGTCCGTCAACAGTTTTTTGTGTTGATGTATAAGAGTGAATTGTAGTCATTAAACCTTCTTTAATCCCAAAATTATCATTTAATACTTTTGCAATTGGTGCTAAACAGTTAGTAGTACAAGATGCATTTGATACGATATCCATATCAGTTGTATATGTATCATTATTAACACCCATAACAAACATTGGAGTTACTTTATCTTTAGCTGGTGCACTTATGATAACTTTTTTAGCTCCACCTTTTAAATGAGCAGAAGCTTTTTCAGTAGTTAAGAAAACACCGGTTGCTTCAACAACATAATCAGCTCCACATTCAGACCAAGGAATTTCTGCTGGATTCATTTTTGCATATACAGCGATTTCTTCGCCATTAACAATTAATTTATCTTCTTTATATTCAACTTCTCCATTAAATCTGCCATGTACTGTGTCATATTTCACCATATAAGCCATATAGTCAGTTGTCATGAAAGGATCAT
>JAUUZV010000118.1 GCA_030592085.1 Clostridia bacterium
ATAAAGAGATGTTTCTTAAAATACATGGTCCAGAAATTTTAGATAAATTAAATAAAAAAATAGGAGAAACTACAAAATTTAAATATGAAAAATAAATACTAATTGTAAGATTTGTTTTCCTAATATAATTAAATTCTACTGTATAAATATTAGTACTAGATAGGATTACGTCATATGTTTTACAACGACACCTTTATGTTAAGGAGTTGTTTTATAGGAGGTATAAATGAAAAAAATAACAATAATATTTTTAGCTATTTTACTAGTTGGATGTAGCAACTTTAGTACTGAGCAAACACCATCTATATCCACTATTCAACCACCGAGTGATACTAATACAATATATATTGAAGAAGTTTCTTCATTAAATATATACAGTCAAGGAACATATTATATTAAGGAAGATATCTCATCTTGGGAAGAATATTTCTATCTAAAAACAGGTCATAAATTATTTATTCAAGACTATATTGGTGCTGAAGCTTATAATGAAAATCCAACAAATCATATTATATATAAAGATTTCTATGGAGCAATAATGAGAACAGTTCATCATATTATAGATAATATAGAATTGTATACACTTAATGATTATTATAAGAAATATCATTGGGATGAATTTATTAATAGTAAGTATCTTCCATTTATAACTAAAGGTGATGATATCCTTGCAATACCATGTATTGATGAAGTGTTTATTTTACCTAGATTTTACAATAAAACATATTTAGAACAACTTCAACTTGAAGTACCAAAAACAATAGATGAATTGACTAATTTTTTAATAGAAGCAAAACCAATATGTTCTGAACCAGCTCCAATGGTCATCAATGAGAGATATTTTCTCCATCAAACTACAGATATTTTCAGAGCATTCAATGTATATCCTAGCTCAATAAACGAAAGCATGATGTCATATAATCCTAATACAAGTTCGTATGAAGATGCTGTTTTTGCTCCTGACTTCAGGGATGTTATATTATATCTAGAAATGCTTCAAGAAAACAAATTAATAACTTGTATTTCTGAAAGCGGAACAAAGTATTTTGGCAATCCAGAGAATCTTGCTACAGAATACAACAGTATATATCACTATAGTGATCCAAGTATTATCTATTATGGTGAACCAACGTTTGACTATGAAAGAGGTTATTATTTACTGGGACGAAATTCTGAAAATTTAATTGAAATAAGAGAACAGTTATCATTTTTTATGTTTCCAAAAGGTATTGATAATATTGAGGGAACAATAAAATTATTTAATGATATTTTTACAAATGAAGAATATTATTATGATTTACGATATGGTATAGAAGGAAAAGATTACTGGATAGAAAATGATAAATTATTAACAAACGGTCAAATAGATTCAAGAAAATATGTTGATATTAATACTATAAAATCTTTTTATAATGATAAAATTATGGATTATCCTACAAAGACAATCATGAGTGATTTACCACATACAATGTTTTTTGAAGGAAACTTGCTGACAGATATCATACCTCTTGCAAGAAGTTTAAATATCAGTAATGAAGATAAATTGAATTCTTTATGGGGGAAAAGTGCAAGTGGTACAGTACGAGCATTTACTGATATATATGATTTTAGATCAGTAGATGAAAAAATTGAAAAGTATCAAACATGGTTTAAACAAATTGGTGGATGTGAGATTATAGAGGAAATTAATGAAAAAATTGGTAGCAAAACAAGTTACAAATATAATTAGCAACAATATAAATAATTTTATTATGAATGCATTTTAAAATAACATATAAGCTTCTATTAATATCTTTTAAAAGTAACATATGTAATGTATACTAATATTTATTATGAAGCTAAAAAAAACAATTAACATACTATTTATTTTATACTTTATCTTTTTAGGATACCTGTTGTTTATAAGAGGGATTAATTATCAAGATACAGCTTATTTAACAGTAAATTTTGTACCTTTTGTTACTATGAAAAGATACATGAGTTTATTAGCCAATGGTCAATATAAAACTTTTGCAATTAATATAATTGGAAATATAGTTGTATTTATTCCAGTAGGTTTCTTTGTCATTTCTAGAATGATTAAGAAGAGAATAATTATTTTAATAGTTATGACTTTAGGAATACCATTAATTATTGAAATGATTCAATACTTATTCTCAGTAGGTATAATGGATATTGATGATGTGATCTTAAATGTTTTAGGTATTTTAATTGGATATGGTGTTTTTTATGGAGTATCTCATGGAAAATAGGGAATATGAATTAAAAATAATGTTATCAAAAAATGAATATGAGTATTTTCATAAAAAAAGTGGTAAAGATGTAAAACAAACTAATTACTATTTTGAAACACCTAATTATGATATGAGAAAATCTAAACAAACCCTTAGAATCAGAGAAAAAAATAATAATTATGTGATAACACATAAAAGTCTAGTAGAAAATAATAGTCAAGATGGAATTATTAATATGTTTGAACATTCTATTGTAATAACTGAAAAAGAATTTTTAGAAATTATTAATAATAATGTGTCAATTAATAAATATATTGATGGATTACCAGAACCATTATTATTAATTGGTAAACTTATGACAAAAAGAAGTATAATTTTGACAAATAATTTATTACCACCAATGGAACTTGACGAAAATCACTATTTAGGAATAATTGATTATGAACTAGAATGGGAAATAAGTGAAGTTACATATAAATTAGCAATTGACTATTTAAAAAGCAAAGGAATAGATTTAGAAAATCATCTAACTAAGCAATCTAAGTTTGTTAGATTTATTACTAGATTATTATTAGTTGACGAGAGCTAATAATCTATCTATACTGAACCGATAAAAGGAGTTTATTATGAAATATGTTAAACTTGGTAATTCAGATATAACAGTATCGACTATTACTTTTGGAACATGGGCAATTGGTGCTGGTAAAGAGTGGGGAAAAAGTTTAGATGATAGTGAATATGTAAAAACACTACATGCAGCATATGATCAGGGTATTACTTTTTTTGACACAGCAAACGGGTATGGTAATGGACGTTCAGAAGAAGTTCTTGGAAATACATTCAAATCAAATAGAGAAAAAATAATAATATCAACAAAAAGTGGATCTCCTACATTAGTTAAAGATAATGCAGAAAAAACAGTTGATGATTGTCTAAGGAGATTACAAACTGACTATATTGATGTGTTTTTAATACATTGGCCTAATTTAACAGTTGATGTACGTGAAAACATGGAACAATTAAACAAATTAAAAGAAAAAGGAAAAATAAGAAGTATTGGAGTTTCTAACTTCACAATTAAACATATGAAAAAAGCAATTACTGCAGGACAAATTGATGTATTTCAACCGTGTTATAGCCTATATTGGAGACAAATTGAAAATGGTTTACTTGATTACTGTAAGGACAATAATATTGGAGTTATGACATATAGTTCAATTGCATCTGGCTTATTAACTGGTAAATTTACAAAAGATTGGGTCTTTGATGAAACTGATATGAGAAATAATAAAATTGCGTTATTTAAAAAAGATGTATTTGAAAAAGCAATAATAACAAATGAAAAATTACAGTATTATGCTGATAAATATAAAAAAACATTGGCACAAATTGCAATTAATTGGGTAATAAATAAAGAAGGCATTACAACTGCTATTGTTGGTGCTAAGAGAGCAGTACAAGTAATTGATAATGTAAAAGCTACAGATTTTATAATGGATAAAGAAGATTATGTTAAAATAGGCGAGATCGCAATGTCAGTATATAATATGGTTAACGATTGGGACACAATGTATCAAAAAGATGACCCACGAATGAAATTGGATTAGGTAATATATGAATGCATCAGCTGTTTTTAACCAGGTATTAATATTATTTATTATTTTATTAGTAGGTTATATAGCAAATAAATTAAAAATAATTACACCAGATTTTAATAAAAAGATATCAAATCTTATTATTAAGATAACAATGCCAGCCTTAATTTTAATTTCCACACAAATTGAATTTACTAAAGAAAAGCTTAACACCTCAATATGGATTTTAATCATGGCTTTTTCTATTTTTATTCTATCAATGTTAATTTCTCATATACTTTATAAAAATTCAGATGAAGATAGAAAACCAGTTCTTAAGTTTGCAACTGTTTTTTCGAATTGTGGTTTTATGGGATTTCCAATCCTATATGGTTTATTTGGTGATATTGGTATTTTTTATGGTGCTATTTTCCAGATTCCATTTAACCTATTTATTTGGACATATGGTGTTATAACTTATAAAAAGCATCATCAAATAAAACAAATTATTAAAGATGTTTTAAATCCTTCTATTATCGCACTAATTTTAGGCTTTATTATGTTAGGTTTAAATTTTAAAATTCCTGATCCTTTTTATAGTTCCATTAAATTAGTAGGTGGATTAACAACACCTCTTTCAATGATTGTTATTGGAGCCACATTAGGTACTGTTAAATTAATCAATGTAGTAAAAGATAAAATGGTCTATGTTGTATCAATTATTAGATTATTAATAATACCAGCATTATGCTTTGGAATATTTTCTATTTTCGATCCACCAAAACTAGCACTTACAATTGTAGTATTACTATTTGCAATGCCTAGTGCAGCAGTTACAACAATATTTGCACAAGAATATGATGGTAATACTAAATTGGCATCTGGCATTGTATCGTTTTCTACTTTATTATCAATGGCAACAATTCCATTGATTATATTGTTGATTGTTTAACTTAGCAAAAGATTTTATAATATATTTATAGTAAAGACTTGATATATATACAAATGATATAAGCCAATTTGAAGGGCAATATGTTAAAATAGAAGTGAAAGGAAATAATATGATACAAGAAGATTACATTATTAAAATAATAAAAAAAGCCATGGAGTTTATATCTAAAGCTTTAGGTTTAGCAAAAGAAGGAGACTTTTTACTAAGTGAAAATATTTTAAAAGACTCTTATGAAGATATTACAGGTATAAATTTAGGTACATTGATGTCCCTTGATATTGATAGCATGAATAAATTGCTTGGAAACAATGTTGGAGAAATTATAGTTACAGCTGAATATTGCAAAGCGTTAGGAAAAGTATATAAAGATCAAGCAGACTTAGACAATTTTATACATTATTATAAAAAAGGGCTTTATCTAATGCTATCAAATTATCATCGTGATCTTTATGAAATCAATATTAATATTTTATTATTATATGGTCCAATAAAAGGATATTTAAAAAACGAAAAACATATGAAGATTTTATATGATTTTATGATGGATAGAGTCGCATACAAAAAAGCAATTGAAGTTATTTTTGAAATACTTGAAGTCACAGACAATAGTAGAGACAGCATTTTATTAGGTGAAACTTTCTATGCAGAAGTATTATCTAGCAGTGAAGAGACAATGAAAAAAGCAAAATGGACATATGAAGAGGCTTTAGTAAGCAAAAGTGAATTTGAAAAAATAATTAAAGAATAAAAGAATTAATAAATTATAGATTTTTTTATTGTTATTTGTGGCAATCTATATTATATTGTTATAGATAAAAATCATGGATATTTATAGATATATTGCTTAAGTAGGAGATATAGTAATGATAAAAAAGTATAAATCAAGAGTAGTAATAAGAAATACAGAAGAATTTGGTAAGATATTAAAAGAAAATGAAATAAATATTCCATTTAATAATAATGTTAATATTGATTCTTTTAACAAACCAATTACTATTGATGGCAAAACAATAGAAAACAGATTTTGTATTCAACCCATGGAAGGTTGTGATGGCGATAATCAAGGAAATCCATCAGAATTAACATATCGTAAGTATAGAAGATTTGCACAAGGTGGAGCAGGTTTAATATGGGTAGAAGCCACTGCTGTTGCACCAGAAGGTAGAGCTAATCCAAGACAATTATGGATTAATAAAAATAGTTTAAATGGATTCAAAAGACTAGTTAAAGAAATTAAAGAAAATTCTTATGATAATAATGGAGATAAATTAAATCCATTTATTGTTTTACAACTTACTCATTCAGGTAGATACAGTAAACCAGAGGGTTTTGCTAAACCTATGATTATGCATCATTCTCCAGTTTTAGACCCAACTCATAATCTTCCAAGTGATTATCCACTTGTTACAGATGAATATCTTGATAATCTAATTGGTGAATTTGTAAAAGCTGCTAAATATGCTAGCGAATGTGGATTTGATGCTGTTGATATTAAATCAGCTCATGGCTACTTACTACATGAAATGTTATCAGCCTTTACAAGAGAAAATAGTAGATATGGTGGAAGTTTTGAAAACAGAACTAGATTTTTAACTGAAACAATAAAAAAAGTAAAAAAAGAACTACCAGATATGATTGTAACATCTAGACTTAATGTTACAGATAATTATCCATATCCTTACGGATGGGGAATGAAGAATGATAAAAGCTTTGAAGTTGATCTTACAGAGTCACTACAATTAATAAAGAATATTAATGATCTTGGTGTTGATATGGTCAATATATGTATTGGTAATCCATATTATAATCCAAATTTTGAGAGACCATATGATTTTCCAATTCAAGGATTTGAACTTCCAGAAGAAAATCCTTTAGTTTCTATAGAAAGAAATATTTCAATTACATCAAAAATTGCAAGTGAATTTCCAAATATTAATATTGTTTCTTCAGGGACTAGTTGGCTTAGACAAATGACCATGAATGTTGCTGATTATATGCTTGAAAACAATAAGTGCCAAATAGTAGGTTTAGGAAGAATGGGATTAGCTTATCCTGATTTTCCAAATGACTTTTTCACAAATGGAAAACTTAGTATGGGAAAAGTATGTATAACATGTTCTTCTTGTACTCAAATGATGCGTGATGGAATGGTGTCTGGCTGTGTAATAAGAGATGCTGATACTTATGCTGATTTATATTACCAAGGAAGACTTGGAAATAAAGAATATGTACAAGATATGGCTGATAGTTGTAAAAATTGTTGGGGTGGTTCATGTGGACCTAATTGTCCTGCGGATATTGATGTAACAGGATTTATAAGAGAATTTTATAACGATAATCTTAAAAAATCATATGAAATTATGGTTGAAAAAAATAAAATACCTGAAACATGTTCATATACATGTCCAGCTGAAGTGCTTTGTGAAAGTACATGTACAGCTGGAATTCTTGGTAAAAACTCAGTACCTATTAGTGAAATACAAAAATTTGTAACAACTGAAGCTAGAAAACAAGGTTGGACAAAAGTAAAAGCTGGAAAACCAATAAACAAGAAAGTAGCAATAATTGGTTTTGGAGCTACAGGAATTTCATGTGCTGTTACACTAATTGAAGCTGGAGTTTACGTAACTATATATGAAGCAAGCGGATATTTAGGTGGTACAGCAGAAGCTGTAATTCCTTATGACAGACTTCCAAAAGATATATTTAAAAGTGAAGTTGATAGTTTAGGACTAGATGATACAAAACTTTTTGATATTAAATATAATAGTCCAATAAATAAAC
>JAUUZV010000084.1 GCA_030592085.1 Clostridia bacterium
GAGGTTATTCAGGAATACGATATTCAACTATAGAAACTTTAGTAGATATGTTAAATAAGGGAGTTCATCCTATTATCCCTGAAAAAGGTTCATTAGGAGCAAGTGGTGATTTAGTACCTCTAGCTCATATGGCATTACCATTAATAGGACTTGGAAAAGCTGAGTATAAAGGAGAAATACTTAGTGGTAACAAAGCAATGGAGATTGCAGAAATCAAGGTAGTAAAGTTAACTTCTAAAGAAGGATTAGCGCTTATTAATGGTACGCAAGCCATGACCTCTGTGGGAGTACATACTCTTTATGATGCCCTAAATTTATTAGAGGTTGCAGACTTGTCTGCGTCTCTTACATATGAAGCATTAGAAGGTATAGTTTCATCACTTGATGATAGATTACATCAACTAAGACCACATAAAGGGCAAATACATACAGCTAAAAATATGTTGCGAATATTAAAGGGAAGTAAACGCACAAAATTACAAGGACAAGGCAAAGTTCAAGATGCATATTCACTTAGATGTACACCACAAGTGCATGGAGCTAGTAAAGATGCAATTAACTATGTTAAAGAAAAAATTGAAATAGAAATGAACTCAGTAACAGATAATCCCATTATATTTATTGATACACAAGAAGGAATATCTGGTGGTAATTTTCATGGGCAGCCAGTTGCACTTGCTTTTGATTTTATGAGCATAGCTCTTTCAGAAATTGCTAGCATATCTGAAAGGCGACTTGAACGCTTAGTAAATCCAGCTTTAAGTGGACTTCCTGGCTTTTTAGTAAAAGATGGTGGACCAAATTCAGGGTTTATGATTGTTCAATATAGTGCAGCTTCACTAGTATCTGAAAATAAAATTCTTTCTCATCCTGCAAGTGTTGATAGTATTCCATCTTCTGGTAATCAAGAAGATCATGTATCTATGGGAACAATAGGTGCAAGGAAGGCCTTGGAAATACTTAAGAATACAAGAAGAGTTGTAGCAATGGAAATGATGTGTGCATGTCAAGCTATTGATTTAGGTAATGATAATAAGTTAGGTACCATAACTAAAAAGGCGTATAATATGATAAGAGAAAAGGTTTTAATATTAGAAAACGACAGAGAGTTATATGAAGATATAAATAAATGTGAGCAACTTATTATTAAAGAGAAGTTTTTAGATATTTTAAAGTAGATAATGATGAGGTGGAAAATGATAGAAAATTCAAAAATATCGCAAGCCATGACAATAAAATTAGATGAGACTTTACCAAAATTTAATGAATTTAATAAAAACTATAGGCGTGCACCTAAAAGAGAATTATTACTTAATGATAATGAGATTAAATTAGCTCTTAAAAACGCTTTACGGTATATACCAGAGGCCTTACACGAGATATTAGCACCTGAATTCATTAATGAACTTATGACTCATGGAAGAATATATGGTTATAGATACAGACCAAACGGGAGAATATATGGTAAATCAATAAATGAATATAAAGGTAAATGTATTGAGGGAAAAGCTTTTCAAGTTATGATTGATAATAATCTTGATTTTGATATCGCGCTTTATCCATATGAATTAGTAACGTATGGTGAAACAGGTCAGGTATGTCAAAACTGGATGCAATATAAATTAATAAAAAAATATTTAGAAGAATTAACAAGTGAACAAACATTGGTTGTTTCATCAGGACATCCCCTTGGTCTTTTCAAATCTGATATCCATAGCCCAAGGGTAGTAATAACAAATGGGTTGATGATAGGAATGTTTGACAACCCAACAAGTTGGTCAAAAGCAGCATCTTTAGGAGTATCAAATTATGGACAAATGACTGCAGGAGGTTGGATGTATATTGGACCTCAAGGAATTGTACATGGTACATACAATACATTAATAAATGCTGGTCGAATGAAGTTGGGTATTAAAGATGATGAAGATTTAAAAGGAAAACTTTTTGTCACATCTGGATTAGGTGGGATGAGTGGAGCACAACCAAAAGCAATAGAAATTGCAAGAGGAATTGGTATAATTGCAGAGGTTGATAAATCTAGAATTATGACACGATATAACCAAGGATGGGTTCAAAAGGTTTCTAATGATTTACATGAAGTTTTTTCAATTGCAATGGAATATATTAAAAGCAAACAAAGCATATCAATAGCATATCATGGCAATATTGTTGATTTACTACAATATGCTGTGGTCAACAATATTCATATTGATCTTTTGACAGATCAAACATCATGCCATGCTCCATATGACGGAGGATATTGTCCGCAAGGCATAACATTTGAGAAGAGAACAAAAATGTTAGAAAATAATAAAGTTGTTTTTGAAAAACATGTAAATATTTCACTAAAAAAACATTTTAAGTATATAAAAACACTAAGTGAAAGAGGTACATACTTTTTTGATTATGGCAATTCATTTATGAAAGCTATATTTGATGCAGGGGTAAATGAAATTGTAAAAAATAAAATTGATACAACAGATGGGTTTATATTCCCCTCTTATGTTGAAGATATAATGGGGCCTATGCTTTTTGACTATGGATATGGACCTTTTAGATGGGTATGTTTAAGCGGTAACGAAGAAGATTTAGTTAAGACAGATAAAGCTGCCCTAGATATGATTGACCCTAATAAAAGAAGCCAAGACAGAGATAATTGGATTTGGATTAGAGATGCACATAAAAACAATTTAGTTGTTGGTACAAAAGCTAGAATACTATATCAAGATGCCATTGGTCGATTAAATATTGCATTAAAGTTTAATGATATGGTAAGAAATAATGAAATTGGACCAATTATGTTAGGTAGAGATCATCACGATACAGGAGGAACTGATTCTACCTTTAGAGAGACTTCAAACATAAAAGATGGAAGTAATGTAACGGCCGATATGGCAGTACAGTGTTTTGTTGGGAATGCAGCTCGTGGCATGAGCCTTGTATCCTTACATAATGGTGGTGGAGTCGGGATAGGAAAAGCTATTAATGGTGGTTTTGGTATGGTATTAGATGGTAGCAAGAGAGTAGATGAAATATTAAAAGACTCTATTCCATGGGATGTGATGGTTGGTGTTGCAAGGAGAAGTTGGGCACGGTGTGAGAACTCTATTGAAACAACCATTGAATACAATAAGAATTATGGAGAGTATAATAGTATTACACTACCATATATAGTTAGTGATAAAATTATAAATAAAGCAATTAAGAGTTATGAAGATGGAGGGAAAAATGGATAAAATAATTCAATGTGTACCAAATTTTAGTGAAGGTAGAGATTTGGAGAAAATTGAAAAAATTGTTGATGTTTTTAGAGCTAAAAAAGGTGTAAAACTTTTAGACTATAGTAGCGATAGTGATCATAATAGAAGCGTTGTTACTGTTGTTGGTGAACCTGAACCATTAATGAATGCCGTTGTAGAAGCGGTTGTTAAGGCTGTAGAGTTAATTGACATGACTAAACATACTGGGCAACATCCTAGAATGGGTGCAGTTGATGTTGTACCATTTATTCCCATTAAGAATGTTACTATTGAAGAAGCTAATGATATTGCAATAAAAGTTGCTAGGAAAGCAAGTAAATTATGTAATCAACCGTTTATATTATATGAAAAATCAGCAAAAGCACCTCATAGACAAAACCTGGCAAAAATAAGAAAAGGTGAATTTGAAGGTATGGCTGAAAAAATGAAAAGTGAAAAATGGAAAAGTGATTTTGGTCCTGATACGATTCATCCAACAGGAGGAGTAACAGCAATAGGAGCTAGAATGCCACTTGTTGCATATAATATAAAACTTGATACAGATAACCTAGAAATTGCTACAAAAATTGCAAATCAAATAAGACATGTTAGTGGAGGTTTTAGATATTGTAAAGCCATGGGGGTAAAACTTGAAGATAGAGGAATTGTAGAGGTATCAATGAACCTAACTGATTACAGTAAAACCGCAATTTATAGTGTTTTTGAGACAGTAAAAATGGAATGTAAGAGATATGGAGTTAATGTATTAGGAAGTGAAATCATAGGGTTGGTTCCTATGAAAGCACTTATTGATAGTGCTGAATATTATCTTGGCCTTGAAAACTTTAGCATTGATCAAGTATTAGAATCGCGGCTATGAGATGAAAAATCTAATTTTATCAAATATAGCTGAACTTGTAACTTGTAAGGGACATGCACCGAAAAGTGGTAAGGAAATGAACGATGTTGGCCTTATTAAAGAGGGGTGTGTAGTTATTTCAAATGGGAAAATCATTGCAGTCGGTAGTACTAAAGAATTACTAAGCCAATATAACATAAAAGATTATGAAACAATTGATTGCTCTAATAAAGCTGTATTACCAGGATTTATTGATTCCCATACTCACTTTGTATTTGGAGGTTATAGGGAAGATGAGTTTATTTCTAGGGCTAGTGGTGATACATATATGGATATCTTAAAAAGAGGTGGAGGTATAGCTAATAGTGTTAAAAGTACTAGAGAGGCATCGCTTGAAGAATTAGTTAAACTAGGGCGAGAACGACTTGATTCAATGTTAGAATTTGGTGTTACTACAGTTGAGGGTAAAAGTGGTTATGGACTTGATTACAATACAGAAATAAAACAATTAAAAGTCATGAGCGAATTAAATAATAGTCATATTATTGATGTTAAATCAACTTTCTTAGGAGCACATTCTGTTCCATTAGAATATAAAGGTAAAGAAAAAGATTATTTAGATTATATAATTACTAAAGTATTACCATTAGTTAAAAAAGAAAACCTAGCTACTTTTGTAGATATATTCTGTGAATTAGGTGTTTTCAATATTGAGCAATCTAGATATTTTTTAACAGCAGCAAAAGAAATGGGATTTTCTCTAAAAATACATGCAGATGAAATTGTTGAATTAGGTGGAGCTTTATTAGCAGCAGAATTAAAAGCAATATCTGCTGACCATCTTTTAAATGCTTCAAAGAAAGGTATAAAAGCATTAGCAAAAAACAATGTAATAACAACCCTTTTACCTGCAACAGCTTTTAGTTTAAAAGAGGATTATGCTAATGCTAGAGAAATGATAAATTATAATTGTGCAATTGCTTTAGCCACAGACTTTAATCCTGGTAGTTGCTTTACAAACTCAATTCCTCTTGTCATAGCCCTTGCAACTCTTTACATGAAAATGAGTATAAATGAAGTAATAACAGCCCTAACAATTAATGGAGCATGTGCATTAGGAATTCAAGATGAAGTGGGTAGTATTGAAATTGGTAAAAAGGCGGATTTAATTATACTAGATTATCCATCAATTAATTATCTACCATATAATATTGGAATAAATATTGTGAAAACTGTTATTAAAAATGGACAAGTTGCTTTAAACAGATAGGAGACCAAGTATGAAAGATATGAGTTTAGCTGAATTTGTAGAAGTTACAGCTTCTAAAAGTCCAGTACCTGGAGGAGGTAGTATTGCAGCTTTATGTGGAGCACTAAGTGGAGCCCTTGCTGAAATGGTTTCAAATTTAACAATTGGAAATAAAAAGTATATTGCAGTTGAAGCTGATATGATTGCCATTAGAGATAAAGCATTTATATTAAAAAAATCATTATTAGATTATATTAAAAAAGATAGTGATGTTTTTATGTTGGTAATGGATGCATATAAGATGCCTAAAAATAATGATGAAGAAAAATCAATAAGATCAAAAAACATACAAAAAAGATTAAAAGAAGCAGCAAGCATACCTTTAGAAGTTGCTAATATGTCCTATGAAATATTAAGTCTTTCATCAATAGTAGTGAAAAAAGGAAATAAAAATGCAATTACAGATGGGCTCGTATGTGCTATGCTTGCAAGAACGTCAGTACTTGCTGCACTGTTAAATGTAAAAATAAATCTAAGTTCAATTAAAGATAATAAGTTTGTAAGTGAAATGTCTAAAAAAGTAAATGAATTAGAGACAAAATGTATTAATGAAGAATCTAAAATTCTAAAAAGCGTTTCTCTATAAGATTCCTTATTCGAATCAAATGATACTTTCTATGTTATAATTTATATAGAGGTGTTATATTGAGCGAAAATAAAAACACAGGTATTGGTAAAATTGCAATTTCACTAGCGATTTCTGATCATAATGAGGATAAGATAATTGAGTTATATCAGAAAAAAGGCTACAGTCTTATTAAAGGACAAGTAGGAGCAATGGATGCTAGTAAAATATTTGCAGCTGTAGAAACGGCAGTTTTTAGACAAAATATCATAAAAGAAAACTATCATGAAGAACATGCACTTTATCATGCAATAAGTGAAGCATTTAACGGATATTGTAGAGGACCGGTTGCTCTAGAAAGTGTTTTACGAACAACAGGATTAGTATTCACCGTAGTAAGAGGAAATCTTTTTGTTAATGATAAAGAAAATGGCCAATGGATTGCAGTTGTTTTATATGGCTTAATAGGTTCTCCAAGACGTGGATTTGAACATGAAGCAATTGGTATGGGTGTTCAATCCATATAGAAATAAATTTTAATAGTAGGCAAGGATAAAAAAATTAAGAAAAAAATTACAAGTTATATATTTATTACATTGGGGAGTATATCTTTGATTCTTGGAATTCTAGGAATTGTAGTTCCTCTTTTACCTACAACACCATTTTTATTACTATCATCATTTTTATTTTATAAAGGTTCAGAAAAACTTAATAAATGGCTTTTAAATAATAGAATTCTTGGTGAGTATATTTATAATTATAAAACATATCATGCAGTTAAACGCAGAACGAAAATTTTTGCAATAACATTTCTATGGAATACATTATCTATATCCTTTTATCTATTAGATAATTTGATTATACGTTTATTTTTAATAGTTGTAGGGGTATCTGTAACTATTCATTTGCTTAGTATGAAAACACTTGAAAAGGTTATTAATAACTAAAGCATAAATTAATTACTTAAATATTCAATTTACTTTCTATTTATTTTTAAATAGTTTTTTTATAAACTGGGTATATTATGAATAGAAGAAAACAATGCGAGGAAATTAATGTTAATAGAAATAAAAAACACAATGACGATATATGATTTAGTAATAGCTCATCCAGAGGTGAAAGATATTATGGTTGAATTAGGATTCCGTGAAATAATTAAACCTGGTATGTTACAAAGTGTAGGACGATTTATGACAATAGAAAAAGGATCAAAACTGTATAATATAGATATGAAGTTGATTGAAAAAATATTTTTTGACCATGGATATTTAATAATAAACAAATAAAAACACAAATAGTAAAAAAAGGTAGTAATAATATTATGTATAGAATATAATTTTAGTAGGGAAAAGATATTTTGAGGATTGTATAGAAAGAGGGTCTTGTGCTGAGAGAAAAAATACATTTCAAAATATTGTTTTTATTTTTACTACTTTTTATTATAGTATTTCTAAACACAAATAGTATTAATGCAAGTTCTACTAGTAATATTCGTTTGGTTGTTAATAATAATGATATTACTTCATTTGCAAGTCCAATTATTGAAAATGATCGTACACTTGTACCTGTACGATTTATAGCTGAAGAAATTGGTGCTACAGTTTATTGGGATGGAGTTAATAGAACTGTTACTATAAAAAAAGATGGAAAAAGTATTTTATTATTTATAGATAGTTATTTAATATCCTATAATAATAATCAATCACACATGATTTCTGATGTTGCCCCTAAAATTATTAATGATAGAACTTATGTACCAGTTAGATTAATTAGTAATATCTTTGGTATAGGAGTTTCTTGGAACAATGAAACACGAACCGTATCCATTAATACAGACGAACAATCTTTAATAACTTCTTTTTATGATGTTGAGTTCATTTCTCATACATCAGGTGATATAATCTCTGGAAAAACAATGATTGATATAAAAATAGGAGATAAGTTAAACGAAAGAACCAACGAAATTAAACTTATTTTATTAGACAAAGGAAGTAAAAAAGGATTTGTTGTATCAAAAACTGAAAATCCAAATGGGATACTAGAATATATTCCTAAAGTTGAAGACAATGGTGAAAAAGTTCTTGTTGTAGTTTTATATGATAAATATGGAAAGTTTATTGGTGGTGATGTAATTACAATAAATATAGATGTAAAACCTGTTGTCATTTTAAATGGCCTTGATACTACAAAACTAGTAACAGATACTATATATCTTAAACCTTCTATTAATTTTTTAGCAACGCAAGTTAGGTATGAAATTATTAACTATAAAAATGGCAAAACTATTACAGTTACAGAACAAGACCCATTTGGAAATTATGCCTTTGTTCCAACCATGGAATTAAATGGTGTATGTGCTATAAAAGTAATTGCCTATGATGGGAATGGACATGCATATGAGAGTAAAATAAAATATATAACCGTATTAGTTAATAGGCAGTTATCCCTAAAAGGAATTAGTGAAGGGAAAAGTATTACAAAAGCTGTAACTTTATCAGTTGCTAGGAATTTTGATGTTATTGAAACACAATTTATTGTAATGAATACAAAAACGAAAGAACAAGAAGTTCTTATGAAATCAAATCAATATTCATATGAGTGGTTTCCAAGCCCAAGTAATCAAGGAGATATGGAGGTTTATACTATTGTAACTGATACTAATGGAGTAAGTTATGAAAGCGAGCATATTAAAGTTATTGTTGATATTGATGTAATTTTGTATCTTAAAGGAATTGGCCCTAACCAAGTAATAACTAAAGATACAAGTCTTTTTATTAAAAGCAATGTTGATTTATATAATGTGAGGTATGTTTTAACCAATACAGACACAAAAACAGTTAGATATTTAAGTGTAAATATGAGTGATGAGGATACGTTTATATACTCACCTACAACTATTGATAAAGGAAATATAACCATACATGTAGAGGGGTACTATCATGGGTATAAAATAAAGAGCGAATCTATTCCACTTATTGTATATCTTGATACTATTTATGGTTCACAAGCGATTATTGCTAAGAATCAATTCTTAGACTTTGCATCGAAATTAGCTATTGATACATGGAATGAAATAGGTATGTCTGCAGCGTTACAGACCGCGCAAGCTATTCTTGAAACTGGTTGGGGACAAAGTGTGCCAGTTGACAAATATACTGGTAAATTATCATATAATCTATTTGGGATAAAAGGAACTGGTAGTAATGGATTTGTTATTTCAAATACATGGGAAGTATATAATGGCGTGGTTTATAGAATTGATGATAAATTTAGAGCATATTATAATGTGTCAGAGAGTTGGGAAGATCATCATTACTTTTTATTAAATTCTTCTAGGTATGAACCATTTACAGATGTTATGTATGATAGCACATTAGGAGCATGGGCAATTAAACGTGCTGGATATGCAACAGACCCACTATATCCAATTAAATTAATTAGGATTATTAAACAATATGATTTACTTGAGTTAGATAAAGTTGGAATACAATAGCATAATAAATTCTTTTCCACAACTTATTAAAAATTTTGCAACAAATAAAATAAACTATTATAATATTAAATAGGGAGTGCGCCAGTTCGGTGTGTATAATATAGTTGGGTGAAAGACCTGACCTGATAAAGCCTAGCAAGCAGTCAGTACCAAGCCTTGGAGACGAAGCCGTGAGGTTAGGTTTAAGCGTAGGCATGGGAGCATAAGAGCCGCAATGCGAAAGCGTGAAGTGATTCAGCCCCGTAAGTAATATTGAGTGGAAGCCGATGTATTTCCTTATACCGTAGGCA
>JAUUZV010000117.1 GCA_030592085.1 Clostridia bacterium
GTTGGTTAATTTCATTATCTTCTGCCAAAATTAATTTTGCTCCTCTTATTGAATCAATTATGCTTTCTTCAGTTGTAAAAGAACTTGATCTCTGAATATCTGGCCTAACACCAAAAATTTCAATAATCGTATCATAGAGATAGGATGGATTAATAGGTTTGTCTAGAAATTTTGATATCCCAGCAATTACTGCTCTTTCTTTAATTTCATCTTTGCCATATGCTGATAGCATCATTATTTCAGGAACATTTTTTATATGATGCTGTTCTTTTATAAGTGTAGCTGTTTGTATTCCATCAATACCAGGCATTTTATAATCCATAATAATTAACTGTGGAGTTATTTTCTTTTTCATAATTATTTCAAGGGCTTTCTCTCCTGAATCAGCTTCTGTTATTATAAACCCAAATGAATCAAGCATATTTTTTAAGATTTCTCTTGCTACCTCATTGTCATCTACAATCAATACTTTTAGTCCGTGTAATTTTTGGGGTGCAATTAATTTTTTATTTTTATTTTCATCATACTCTATAATTAAATTGAAAGTAAAAGTACTTCCTTCATTATATATACTTTCTGCAGAAATATTACCACCCATCAACTCAACTAATTGTTTGCTAATTGAAAGGCCAAGACCTGTTCCACCAAATTGTCGAGACATAGAAGAATCTGCTTGAGAAAAAGGTTTAAATAACCTAGTTAATTGTTCCTCGGTCATACCTATTCCTGTATCTTTTACTCTAAATTGAATATCAACTTTTTCATCATAAAAATGTAAAACTTTTACTGAAATTACAATCTGACCATCATTTGTAAATTTTAAAGAATTATTTGCTAAATTAATTAATATTTGTCCAACTCTTAAAGAATCGCCATATAGATGATAAGGTACATCATTATCAATATCAAATAAAAATTCAATTCCTTTTTCTTCAGCTTTTAATGAAATAATATTTGATAAGTTATAAAGAACATCATCAAGTTTAAATTCAATATTTTCTAATTTCATCCCATCTGCTTCAATTTTCGAATAATCTAAAATATCGTTAATAATTCCTAGTAAATTTTTTGCAGATGAATTGATTTTTTTATTATAGTCTAATTGTTTTGGAGACATTTTAGTATTAAACATTAACTGCGATAATCCAATAACTGCATTCATAGGTGTTCTTATTTCATGGCTCATGTGTGCTAAAAATTCACTTTTTGCAGAATTTGCTTTATCTGCTTCTTTGCGTAATTGCTTTGACATCACTAAAGATTCTTGAACTTGATCTTTTAGCAAAACTAATCTTAGGTTAAAAATAATAACAGTAATCAGTGACGTGAATACTAATATTAACAACCATCTATATTGAAGTATAATACTTATAAAGGTCACTTTACCGTAATCGTCATACGGAGCAACTTGTAGAATTTTAAGTGTTTCATCAACATCATGATAATTCTGTGGAACTGTCCATCCAGTAATTTTTCCATCTATAGCGGCTTGCTCTGTTTCACTCATTTCCATTAATGAAATCGCGACTTGGTGAGCTAAATTCTCTGATATATGCTCAGTTTTTGCCATTGGCCACTCAGGATATAATTGAGTAGAATGCACAAAGGGAAAATCACATATTGTGCATTGATTTAAAACCTTTATATCATCTATATTTATTAATCCTTCAGCTACCATTTTTTCTAATGTATCTGTTCTTACAGTCCCAGCTTCAGCTACTCCATTTAAGACTGCGTAGACCACTTCATCATGTGTTCCACTAAATGATATGGACTCAAAATCTTTAATAGGGTCAAAATCATTTATGAGTAATTCTTTCCAAGCCATTTGCCATCCGCCAAAAGAATTCTCATCAACAGCTGCAAATGTTTTACCTTTAAGATCACTTAACTCGTTTATTTCCATATTAGTTGATGTTGTGAAAATAACACCACCAAATTCGATATAGCTATTTTCTAAACGGATATTTCTTAAAGTAACTAATCTTGAAGCACCATAATTGTATTCTAAATTAATATACATAGAGGAGTTAACTAGTACAAAGTCAATTTCTTCATTTTCCACCTTGTCATTGACCTGTTCAAAGGTTAATGGAATTATTTCAAAAGAATGTTCAGGAATATTTTTACTTAAGTAATCAGCTGTAGCTGTCCATTGTTCTAAGCATAACTCAACCCCTCTATTTGCCAATACTCCTATTTGAATCTCATAATCATCATGAATCATATCGTTAGTAACAATATGTCTACTAGATTCAATACCATCAGTATGCAATAAAAAAGAAAAAAGAATAGTAATAATTAATACTATTATTATTAGAACCATATACCAATACTTTGTAAAAATTTTTGTGACATTATCATTTGTAAGCATACAAACCCTCACTCATACAGTTAATGTTTGTATTATATCATTTTTTTAATGGTTATGGTATTTGTGAGGATCGTTATTTTGATCAGGTTCACAGTCAATTGTCTTACATTTTTCATCTTCAAATTCAATTTCCATGGTCACATGTGAAATCTTATGATGTAATAATATATGTTTAATATCTTTCTTAATTTCAATAATCTGATTACTAGTAATATTATTATTTACTACAACATGCATTGTTAGGTAATTATTTATTCCTTCCATTGACCATATATGAATATGATGAATATCAATTACATCACTTTTTAAAATAATTTCATCTTCAATTTTTTTCAAACTTATATTATCAGGTGTTTTTTGGAGAAAAATACTAACAATTTTTTTTAGATTTTTCCCTACATTATATAAAATAAATAAGGTTATAGCTACAGATAAGATACCATCTAAAATATACCAATCAGTAAAATAAACAACTATACTAGTAACAAAAACAGCTACCCAGCCAAGAACATCTTCTAATAAATGAAGACTTACAGTTTTCTCATTTATTGCCTCTCCTTTAGATGTCTTCCAAGCTGCGAATCCATTTACTACTATCCCAACTATGGCAAATAGTATCATTCCCTCTTTATTAATCTCTTCTGGATGTATGATTCTTGGAATTGCTCTATATATAATTATTGCAGAACCTGTTAATAAAACTAGTGAATTCACAAATGCTCCCAAAAGTGAATACCTAGCATAACCATACGTGAATTTTTCATCAGGTTTTTCAACTGCTTTTTTTTCAAGTATCCATGCAAGTCCAATTGATAAAGAGTCTCCTAAATCATGAATCGCATCGGACATAATTGATATACTGTTTGTAAGAAGCCCTCCTACAATTTCAATAATAGTAAAAATAAAATTTAAGAAAAATGCTATTTTTATATTTTTTTGAGTTTCATTTTTTTTCACCAATCTAGTAACCTCTTTTCCCCATTAAGATTTTGTATATTTGTAATATCTTGAACGACTTCTAATATACCTTTATAATTCTTTTCTTCATCTCTAATAGCATAGTATGATATTAATATTTTTTCTCCTTTTAAATTTATCCAAAAAACTGCTTTATTTTCTTTCCCCTCTTTGAAGTGTTCTAATATTTTTTCCACAATATGTACACTTTTTGGAGGATGACATTGTCTAACATCACGTCCAATTACACTACTTGATCTAGGGAAAATACGATTTTTTGCTTGATTAAAATATGATACCTTATCAAACTCATCTATAAATGTAATATCAAATGGTAAATGATTAAATAATATTTCAGCTTGGCTCATTGATAAAGTTTCATCTGTTCTAGAAAATGATATTAATGGTTTATTAATTTCTATATTGTAATAATTATAATCGAAACTTTGTTCAAGCATTATTTGACATTCATTATCATTTAACATTGTCAAAACAAGAGGATATAAAATCAATTCTTCTTTTTTTATCAACCCATGTAATTGGAAAAATAATTTTCCAATTAACTTATTAATTTTTTTTATATCAATTATTTTCTCGCTAAAATGAGTTTTTAGAGATTTTAACGTTTTTCTAACCGTCAAATGGAGTTCCCACATAATTGCTAGTCCGTTAAATTCTATTAATTTTTTTTGCATTGTAGGAAATATAATATTCACAATTTTTTGGTAATGACAATCAAATGAATTTATATCTTCAATAAATAACAATATATCACTTCTATTTTCTTCAAATGTTTGACTACTAATATATTTTTTTAAATTATTTAGAGTAAAAACAATTTGTTTGTTTTCTTCCATTAAATAATATAGAAAAGAATCTATAATAGGTTTTTCCCAGGTATATGCAGATAATCCTTTATGAAATACATTCATTAACATATCAACGTTTTCTAATAATTTTGTTGCAGATAAACCACTTGATAAAAAATTATATTCAATTTTTATAACATCCATAGGAACAACATTATTAATAACTTCACGATACTTTTCATAAAGTTGTTTTTTATTATCTCCAATCATAAGTTCACTTACGTACTCTTGAAGTTCTTTAATTCGCTTATTTTCTTCATAACTCATAAAATTATTATACACCTTTAACACTATCTACAATCACTCTTTTATTAAAATTTCATTAGAAAATAGAAAATCATTTACCTTTTATTTCTATCAGATATATAATGATAGTTAAGATATATGGTATTTGGAGGAAATATGTTAGAAATTAAGCAAGTCACAAATAATAAGCAACTAAAAACATTTGTAAGTTATGTAAATAAATTATACAAAGATAACCAGTATTTTGTTCCTGATTTAGTAGTAGATGAAGTAAATACTCTAAGAAAAGATAAAAATCCTGCTTATGATTTCTCTGAAGGTGTTTTTTATTTAGCTTATCTAGATAAAAAAATTGTTGGTAGAATTGGTGTATTCGTAAATCACAAGAGTAATGATAAATGGAAACAAAAACACGCTAGATTTACTCACTTTGATTTTATTGACAACTATGAAGTTTCAAAAGCTCTAATGGATACTGTGATTAAATGGGCAAAAGATAATAATCTTGATACTATTCACGGCCCACTCGGATTAACAGATTTAGATCATCAAGGAGTCCTGGTTGAAGGATTTGAAGAATTAGATATGTTTATCACTATCTATAATAGTCCATATTATAAAGATCATCTTGAAAAACTAGGATTTGTAAAAGAAATTGACTGGGTTGAGTATCAAATAGTTATGCCAACAGAACCTGTAGAAAAATATACTCGAATCTCAAAAATAGTTGAAAAAAAATACGGTTACAAATTAATTGAATTCAAGAGAAAAAAAGATATTCTTCCATGGGCACATAAAGTATTTGAATTATACAATGAAGCCTATGAACCTCTTTTTGGAACTACAGAACTATCTGTTAAACAAATTGATATGTACGTAGATGCTTTCTTTGGTTTCATTAATCCTGATTTTATTAAGATTGTGCTAGACAAAGATGATAAGTTAATTGGATTTGGTATTACTATGCCGTCCCTTTCAAAAGCAATGCAAAAAGGCAAAGGAAGATTATTCCCTTTTGGATTCCTTCATTTACTTAGATCAATAAAGAAAAGTGATACACTTGATTTATATCTAGTAGCTGTTCTTCCAGAAGTACAAGGAACAGGAGCAACTGCTTTATTAATTAATAGTATAATGAATACTGCTATAAAATATGGTATGGCTATAGGTGAAACTGGACCTGAACTTGAAACTAATCAATTAGTTAGAACTATGTGGAAATACTTTGATACAAAGATTCACAGAAGAAGACGAATTTACACTAAAACAATTTCATAAGTATATAAAGATGATTGATAAAAACAATCATCTTTTTTTTAGATATTTGTAGTTTGCTATTTATATAAAGTTATTGTATAATTGACCGCTGCTAAAAACTAAGCAGTATATTTAAGAAAGTTGGAACAAATGGAAATTAACAAACTTATGGTTTCAGAAGAAATCAAACGAGCCTTGTTTGATATGGGTTTTGAAAATCTAACACCTATACAAGAACAAGCGATACCACTATTAATGGAAAATAAAGATCTAATTGGACAATCACAAACAGGAACTGGTAAAACAGCTGCTTTTGCAATTCCTATTTTAGAAAAAATCGATAAAGACAATAGAAATCCACAAGCATTAATTTTATGCCCTACAAGAGAACTTGCAGTTCAAGTTGCTAATGAATTTAAAAAAATTGCTAAATATAAACATGGGATAAAAACCGTAGCTGTATATGGCGGTGAACCAATTAATCGTCAAATAATGGCTATTAAAAATGGTGCACAGATTATTATTGGAACACCTGGTAGAACTATTGATCATATTACTAAAAGACGCACATTAAAAACATCTGATATAAATACTTTAGTATTAGACGAAGCAGATGAAATGCTAAAAATGGGATTTAGGGAAGATATCGAGTTAATTTTACAATCAATTAAAGATGATAGACAAACAGTCTTATTTTCAGCAACTATGCCTAAACCAATTTTAGCTATTACTAAGAAGTATCAAAGAGATCCTCAACTTATCAAGGTTGCTTCAAAAGATATAACTGCTGATACTGTTAAACAGGAGTACTGTGAAATAAAAAGTAGTGATAAAGTAGAAGCTTTATTTAGATTATTAGCTGTATACAAACCCACAAGATGTATTGTTTTTTGTAACATGAAAAGTCGTGTAGATTTTGTTAATGATAAATTATTTATTAAAGGAATCAATGCAGAAAAAATTCATGGTGATTTAAGACAAACTCAGAGAATGCAAGTATTAAGAAAATTTAATGATGCCATGATTAATGTATTAGTAGCAACTGATGTAGCTGCAAGAGGATTAGATATTCAAGAAGTTGATTTAATAATTAACTATGATGTTCCTGAGAAAGAAGAATATTATGTTCATAGGATTGGAAGAAGTGGCCGTGCTGGTAAAGATGGTCATGCAATTACTATGGTTACAAAAGGTCATAAAAACAAATTTGTCAATGTAATGCATTATACAAAAAAACCTATTGAAAAAATTAAAATTCCAACTATGAAAGAAGTTAATTTAGGAAAAGTACAGAGTTTTATACAAGAAATCTCTGAAACTATTCAAAATGAAAAACTAGATGATTATATTGAAATATTGAACCAGTTTGACACTATGTACACTATTGAAGATATATGTGCTTCACTAATTAAACATAATATTGAACTAGAAGAAGTCACTCATGAAAATGATATTAACTTAATGTTAAAAGAGAATTATCAAAGTGATAGAAACTCATCTGGTAAATCATCTAAAAAAGGTGGAAAAAGTGGAAAAAGATCACGAGATAAAAATATGGTCAGAATTTTCATGACTGTAGGGCGAAAAGATAAAGTTAAACCAAATCACATCTTAGGAGCAGTTACTGGTGAATGTGGTATCAGCGGTGATAAAATTGGTTCAATAGATATCTTAGATAAATTTTCGTTCTTTGATGTTGATAAAGATGTAGCAGATAAAGTGGTTAAAAAGATGGATGGCCAAAAAATAAATGGTCGCAAAGTGGCTGTCGAAAAAGCCAAAATGTCAAAATAATAGTTATACAGCTTTTCAAATGAAAAGCTGTTTTTTTTTATTCTTTTTTTAGTATGTGTTGTTGAGTTGCTTCAACTAAAGCTAATAAAATTTCTTTTGTTGATTTGCTTGGAACAACACAACCAGA
>JAUUZV010000106.1 GCA_030592085.1 Clostridia bacterium
AACTTATTCCAATTATTACATCACCTTCACCAATATTTAGAATTTGTTCAAACACTTCACTAGCACTAGATGTTTGTACTAAATGTACATTGTCAAATACCAAATTAAAATAAAATCCCATATACATAGCAAGAGCTGCTGAGCTTCTAACTCCTAGAATATAAACTTTCTTAGCTTCTAATAATTTATCAACAATATTATTAAAAGTATTATTATCAATTTCATCAAGTGTTTCTCTAATTCGATGTGCATCTGCTTTTAATACACTTTTTAAAACGTTATTTTTGTCAATTGTAGAATTAGATATTTTTAGTCGTTGAGCTGCTGTTAGTGTATTTCTTGCTTGTTCTTGCATTGCTTTAGACATTTCAGGGTATCCTTCAAACCCTAATTCAATTGCAAATCTCACAACTGTTGATTCTGATGTATCTACTTCGTTAGCTAGTTTAGCCGCAGTCATAAATGGTGCTTTATCAAAATTATCAATAATATATTGTGCAATTCGCTTTTGTGATTTGCTAAATGTATTCATCATATTATTTAATTTTCTTCTAATTCCCGTACTATTTGGCATAATTTACCCTCTCAATCAAATACTGCTATTATCATATATTAGATAATAACAGATATCAATCATTATGATATTTTATTCTGTACATACTTTTTATTTTATGGAACAAATGATTTTATTATAAATGACCCTACAGTAACACTTCCTTCCTCATCAATAACACTTTCAATTCCAGTTATATAATAAATATTTTCATCTCTTAAACTACTACTAATTCTTAAATAGTCATTACTTATTTGGTACTCAGTAGAAGAATACGGATTATCTTCCACTCCAATCCAACTTTGGCCTTGTTTTATAAAATTATAAAATTCAACAATAATAGGAGCTCCCTTTTTTATATCTTTCTTAGAATCTATTATAATCATAGAATTGTCTTTTTTATTGTACTCTGATGATGAATTAAAGTGATACCATGATGTGAACCCACTATAATCCCGTGTACTTATAGAATGAGTATCTTCTGATAAAGTAGCATGTCCAGAAGCAATACCATATCCTACTGTTATGTTTCCACGAAAATAATAATAAATTGGTTCTAAAAATTTTAGATGAATTGAAACTAGTCTAAAATTGTTTATTTTTTCTTCATCTTCATAAGAAAAATCAAGATGTATTAATTTAAGGCCTTCTCTAGTATATGAAATTACTGTATTAATAGTCCCATAGAGTAATTCATATTTATATGCATTCATAAACTCCTTAGAACTATACTTAAGTAATTTATCACTATGATACATACTTGTAACTATTGAATATCCATAGGACATAAAAGTATCCCCTTTATTCGCAGTAAAAATACTTTCAAAAAAATGATGTGGCCAACAATTTTCTGTTCTTACTATTTCAAGTTCTTCAGATATTTCTCCAAACTCATTAAATGTAGCTAAAACTATTAATCCATCTAATTCGCTTCTTTTACACAATAATAATATTCCCCCATCTTGATTCCTTTGAACTTGTGCAATAGTATAATATTCTTCATGAATTTCTTCTTTAATAATATTTCCATTTGGATCAAGTACAACAATTAAACCCTGAGTAATATGTGTATCATTTTCATTTTCAGTAGTTATTTCTTTTGAAATCTCACCCACAACTAATATGTTTCCATTTGATAACTCAATACAAGAATGAAAAATTGTGTACCAATTTTTTTGGTACTTAACTACAAATTCGCTCCCAACTTCATACTCTCCTCCATAGATACTTAGTGTTACTGTTGTAGTTAGTGTTGGTGTAGGTGTTGGAGCTATAGTAGTTCTTATATCTACTGTTGTCTGTAATTGCACTGTTGTTTGTGTTTGTAATGTGGTCTTTATTTGTGTTGTTGTTACTATTGGTATCTCTGTTTGAGTTTGCGTTGTTGTAATTGATGGTATAGTTGTTTGTTTAGTAGTTATTGAAGATATCTTAGGTAATGTAGAACTAGATAATGATTTTACGCTTTTAGTTAATGTCGTTTTATCAAAAGAGTAAATTTCACCACCTTGTTTTGTACAACTAAACAGTGTTGATAGTATTAATAATATTGCAATTAAGGTTATTAATTTTTTCATTTTCACCTTCAAATTATTACGGAACTTTAGATTTAATAACAAATGATCCTACAGATACATCACCATCATCACCTATAATACTTTCAATACCTATTACATAATAATTATTACCACTTCTAACAATATGACTCACTTCAATAAAATCGTCACTAACTACATATTCTCTTGTATCATATGGATCTTCCTCAAGATTTAATCTGTTGTCTAATTCTTTATACTTATAAAACTCCACAACCAGTGGTTCACCCTTTTTCACCTTTTTATATCTGTCCATTAATATTAGTCTTCTGTCATCTTCAGGATATTGATTTACTGCATTCTCATAATATGGAGTATTTGTATTATTATAATAGTAGGTTATATAAGAATGATGGTTATCAGCAATTGCAACAAGACTAAATGGATCATAAAATCCAGAGATACGAAAACTATAATCAATATAATATGTGTTGATTATTATATCAGTATAGGTCAGTGGAACAATTACTTCTCTTTGTTTAACTTCATGTACTAATTCTCTATCAATCGTTGGATACGTATCTTCAACTAATATAAATTTAAAATTTGATCTAATATAGCTATTTACAGTTATTGGTGTATCGTAAAGTAAATTAACCTTAAATGCTTTCCAATAGTCTGCAATACTATATTTAAATAATTTATTTGGGTCATAAATACTTAATGCAAATGAGTATGACTTGTTAGTAGAATCAGTGCTTTCATAATAATGATAAAAACTCTCAATAAAATGATGCGGCCAACAATCTTCAGTATTTTCTATTTCAAATTCATTTTCAAAAATTCCATCTTCTGTGTAGGTAATCATGACTACTAACCCATCAACTTCACTTCTTTTACCTAACATTAAAATTTCTCCTGATTTACTTCTTAGAACATGTGCAATTGTGTAATACTCTTCATGAATTTCCTCTTTTATAATATTACCTTCTTTATCATACACAACAAGTAACCCATATGTAATATGGCTACTTTGGTCATCCTTTACAATAGCATCAACGGATATTTCACCAACTACTAATAAATTACCATTTTGTAATTCAATACAACTATGAAAAACTGAATACCAGTTTTTCTGATACTTAACCATATATTCTGATATTTCACCATCAACTATTACTTCTGTACTTGTTGGTAGAGTACTTGTTACTACTGATGTACTTGAAGTTTGTGTTGTGGTAGGCACAGTACTTTGTGTAGTATTAACTATTATAGTACTACTTGGAATAGTAGTTGTAATATTAGTCGTTGTGTTAGTTGTAGTGTTGGTCGTAGTATTGGTTGTAGTTTTGATTGTAGTACTTGGTCCAGTAGTATTGCTAGTGTTTGTAGAAATACTAGTTGGTGGATTAATTGTTGAGGTAATAATCTTTGTTGTTTGTTCTGGAATATCCACTGTTTGTTGGCATGATACTAAAATCATGGATATCATCATAATTACTGCTAAAAATATAATTATTTTTTTCATAAATTTCCCTAACTATCTTTTATTTTTTTTATAAAACTTTTCCCTTATACAATAAAATAAGTATAGCATAATTTGTTAATATACAACAATAAAGTCATACCTAACAGCATTTGTATATTGCTGACTACTATAAGAAAAATGCCACCATTCTTTACTATATGGTGAAAATCCTTCATTTATCATCACATCTCTTAATAATTGTCTGTTAGCTGCTTGTTCAGTTGTAATACTTATGGTATCGAAGTGAGATATATCTCCAAAATAATCAAATGGTGAACCCATATCAAGTGGTTGACCCGTTAGTAAATCAATAATTGTTAAATCAACTGTATTCCCTTTACTATGGCTAGACAGAGAAGCTATATAACCTTGCTCAATTAAATCATTTTTATTTATATCTGGAAAAAAATATTCTTTATTAATTGGTATTTCATCACTATTAACCCAAGTGACAAAATCATCTACAGCTCGCTGGGGACGGTATGCATCAAATACTAATAGTGATAAATTGTTTTCAAGTAAAGTTTGCTGTACATTTTTTAATGCATATGCAGCTTCAATAAGCATAATAGCTGTATTGTCTTCATAGCCTACTACTTGTCTTCCCAAGAAATTATCATCAGTATAATATTTCGCATCAATTAAAACATCAGGAATAATTTCTTTTAAATAAACAAATTCTTCTAATAACCGATTTGGTTGAATTATTGTATTAGTTGTCATTTGTAAATAATCATTTTCATCACCAATAATAATAACTGGATTTTTTTGAATATTTAATTTACTAATAATTAATTGTAAATTTTCTTTACTAACTGCAACACATCCTCCAGTTGGAGAACTCTCACTACGAAAAACATGCAAAAATATTGCAGAACCAATACCTTTAACATTTCTAAGATTATAATCAATAAATACTCCATACTCATAAACATCAAAAGCAACTAGTTGTTCAGAGCTATTAAATTCTTTATAATTTCCAACTTGATAATTAACAAGCTGATTATAATAAATTGATAACACATCATCTACCCAATGATGAGTTGGGGAAAGTTCTAAGAATGAATATGATGTTTCTATATTTTCTTCATATCCAAAGGCACTACCTAAAGTAAATATTCCAGTAGGTGTTTTAAGATCGCCCTCCCCTACTTTATCTATACCATTTTTACCAACTGTTGCTTTCTCATTATCAAGAATTGTTAACCACTGTCCGTCAGTTTTCTCATAAAAGGATATTGTGGCATACAAATCGAAATCATCTTCTACTTGAACTAGTAAAACTTGCTCACTGTTAACTTTTGCTAGTAATTGTTCAATTACAGATAATTGTGGAGTTTGGCTTGCACTAGGAGTTGGTGTAACTGTAGTAACTTTTTCATTACTGGTGAAAGTTTGGTTAGCTGAAGTGGTTACTATTTGACTAAAAACAGTTGTTATAGTAGGTGTTGTTGATATATTAGTATTATTATTTGTTTTACAACTAACAAACAATAAACTAATTAATATTAAGAGTATAAATATTTTACTAGTTTTTTTCATAAATCTATTATATACAAAAACAGCTTCTGCTTAAATAGCAAAAGCTGTTTAGTTGTGTTTTTATACGTTTTTTATACTGGGTGAACCTTATTTTCCATATCAACCATATCCTGATCGATTTGATATTTTTGCGCCCGTCTAAATTCAAAGTAATTAACAGCAACTTTAGGGAATACTGCATATGAGAGAATATCTTCATCTTGTTCCATATATTCTTTCATTTCGGCTTTAAATTTATCTAAACCAGGTTCAATATCATCTGCAGGTCTATGAGTAATTGGTTTTGCATCTGGACCTAATATTTTTGTAATTATTTCTTGTTTAATTGGTACTGGAGTTGTTCCATATCTACCATCAACTAAATCTTTAGATTCTTTTGGAATCATTTTATATCTCTCACCAGCTATTACATTCATAACAGCTTGTGTTCCAACGATTTGTGATGATGGTGTTACTAATGGTGGAAATCCAAAATCAGCTCTTACTTTAGGTACTTCTTCTAATACAGCTTCATATAAATCTTCTCTTCCTGCTTGTTTCAACTGGTTGATTAGATTTGATAACATACCACCTGGTACCTGATAAAGTAATGTTTTAATATTAACACCCATAGATTTAGTACTATATAATCCAAGGTCAATATACTTTTGTCTTATTGGTCTAAAATAATCAGCAATTTCATTTAAGAAATTCACATCTAAGCCTGTATCATATTCTGTACCTTCTAAAGAAGCTACCATTGGTTCTGTTGCTGGTTGAGCTGTTCCACTTGAAAGTGGAGATATTGCTAAATCTATAATATCAACACCAGCTTCTATAGCTTTCAAATAAGTCATATTAGCAGTTCCTGCCGTAGCATGACAGTGTAATTGAATAGGAACATCAACTTCTTCTTTTAAGGCAATAATTAATTCTTGTGCTTTATATGGTAATAATAAACCGGCCATATCTTTTACACAAATGGAATCAGCACCAGCATCAACTAACCCTCTGGCATCCTTTAAGTACTGTTCAATAGTATGAACTTCACTTATTGTATAACAGATTGTTCCTTGTGCATGTCCACCTTCTTTTTTTGTGGCTTTCATAGCTGTTTCTAAGTTTCTTGGGTCATTTAACGCATCAAAAATACGAATGATATCAATACCATTATACACAGCTTTTTGTACGAAATATTCTACAACATCATCAGGATAATGTTTATACCCTAAAATGTTTTGTCCTCTTAATAACATTTGTAATGGAGTGTTTTTTGCTTTTGCTTTAATTTTTCTTAAGCGTTCCCATGGATCTTCATTTAAGAAACGTAAACAAGAATCAAATGTAGCTCCTCCCCAGCATTCTAGAGAATTGTATCCAACCTTATCAAGTTTATCCATAATCGGCAACATTTCTGCAGTTGTCATTCTTGTGGCAAACAATGATTGATGAGCATCTCTTAAAACTGTTTCAGTAATTTTAACTTTAGCCATTAACTTATTCTCTCCTTTAACTAGCTGAGGGTCGCAAGCAATTGGCCTGACTCAACAGCTGCTCCGTTTTCAACATTAATAGATGCTACAACACCATCTTCTGGTGCAGCAATCTCATTTTCCATTTTCATAGCTTCTAGAATTACGATAGTATCACCTTTAGATACTTTATCACCAGGTTTTGCTTTGATACCTAAAATAGTACCAGGCATTGGTGCTGTAACTTTCAAAGATCCATCTTTTCCTTGAACTTTAGGAGCTGTTGTGGTTTTTGGAGTAGCTTTAGGTGCCACTTTAGGTGTTGTACTAGTTACAACTGGTTGGCTACCACCTACTTCTTCAACTTCCACATTATATTCTTTTCCATTAACTTTAATTACAAATTCTTTCATTTTAAATCCTCCTGTTTATAGCGGTATATTTCCATGTTTCTTCTTTGGTCTTGTTTCAGACTTAGAAGATAACATTTCAAGTGCACGTGCAACGTATGAACGTGTAGCACTAGGGTCAATTACATCATCAACATATCCTCTGGTTGCGGCAACATAAGGATTTGAAAATTCATTCTTGTATTCTTCAATTTTCTCAGCTCTAAAAGTTATAGGATCATCAGCATTTGCAATATCTTTTCTAAATATGATATTAGCAGCTCCTTGTGGACCCATAACAGCTATTTCAGCAGTAGGCCAAGCGTATACCATGTCTGCTCCTAGATGTTTAGAATTCATGGCTATATACGCACCACCGTATGCTTTTCTTAAAATAACATTAATTTTAGGAACTGTAGCTTCTGAAAAAGCATATAATAATTTAGCTCCATGACGAATAATTCCATTATGTTCTTGTTTTTTACCTGGCATATAACCCGGTACGTCAGTAAATGTTACTAAAGGAATATTAAATGAATCACAGAATCTTACAAATCTAGCTGCTTTATCTGATGAATTAACATCTAGAGAACCTGCTAAATATTTAGGATTATTTGCAACTACACCAATACTGCTTCCATTAATTCTCATGAATCCAACAACAATATTTTTAGCATAGTCAGCTTGTACTTCTAAAAATTGTCCATTATCAGCTACTTCTAAAATTATTTCTTTTACATCATATGGAGAATTAGCTCCATCTGGCATAATTTTGTAAACTTTTTCTGATAATCTATTAAGATCATCTGAATTTTCTATAACAGGAACTCCTGATAAATTATTATCTGGTAAATATGATAATAATTCCTTAATCCCATCCATACATGACTGTTCATCTGCATATTTGAAATGAGCGTTACCACTTATTTCATTATGAGTAGTTGCTCCACCTAGTTCTTCAAATGTTACTTTTTCACCAGTAACAGCTTCAATAACAGATGGTCCTGTAATGAACATCTGGCTAGTATTTTCAACCATAAACGTAAAGTCAGTAATTGCAGGAGAGTAAACAGCACCACCAGCACAAGGGCCCATTATTACAGAAATCTGAGGAATCACACCTGACGCCATAGTATTTCCATAGAAAATGTCACCAAATCCAGCTAATGCATCTAGTCCTTCTTCAATTCTAGCTCCACCTGAATCATTAATGTTTATAACAG
>JAUUZV010000089.1 GCA_030592085.1 Clostridia bacterium
ACAATAGGTGAAAAGTTTTGTCCTTGTGTCATTTCCTCTAGATATTGTTTAACTCCATGTTCATAATAATACTCATAAGTTTTATTACTTTCTTCATCTAATAAAGAAAATCTTAAGCCCTTATTAACTACAGCTTGTCTTTTTATCACATCACAAAAATATTCTAATGGAATATCAATATCAGTAAAAACTTTTAAATCAGGTTTCCATGTTGTAATTGTTCCAGTTTGTTTTTTTGAAGTTTTAACTTTCTGTAAGTTTCCTTTATTATTTCCTTCTTCAAAATGAATATTATATTGAAAGCCGTCTTTTATAACTTCTACATCCATATATGAAGATGTGTACTGAGTTGCACAACATCCAAGGCCATTAAGACCTAACGAATATGCGTAGGTACTTTCATCACTGTTATTATACTTACTACCAGCATATAACTCACAGTAAACTAATTTCCAATTAAATTTTCGTTCTTTTTGATTATAATCAACAGGTGTTCCCCGACCATAATCTTTGACTGTAATTGATTTATCACTATGTCTTATAACCTCAATTACTTTTCCGAAACCTTCTCTGGCTTCATCAATAGAATTTGATAAAATTTCAAAAAATGAGTGCTGACAACCAATCAATCCATCTGAACCAAATATAACAGCTGGACGTTTTCTGACTCTATCAGCACCTTTTAAAGCAGAAATGCTTTCATTATTATAGGCTTTTCTTTTGTCAATCATTTCCTTGGACCTCTTCTTTTGTAATAATCTATATGTAGTGTTTTCCTACACTTATTATACCATAAATAGGTCTTTTTTCAAGCATATTCCAAGTTCTGGTAGAGTCAATTTACTTTAAGAATAAAGAAATCATCATTTCTGATTTTCACACATCTTAAATATTAATAATAAAGCATGTCCATATGAAACTTTATTTACATAGTGTACATTTTTCAATGTACCTCAATATAAATTTTCTTGTTAATTCTATTATAATCACACAATTATACGTTTTCCTATCTTGTCTTGCTATATTTAGTATTCTTTTCGCAATTTATTCCTATGAATAATTTGTACTCATAACAACTTTTTCATAGGAATATTTTGTATATTTGTTTGTATAACTATTTCTTCATAAAAAAAGCAGGCTATAACTCTATAACCTGCCTTAAAATAATACGTTTTATTAAGCTCCTTGAATTGCTCCAAATACGAAACAGAAAATTCCAAATAGACCTACAACAATAGCTGCACCAATACATACTTTAACTGCTGTTTCATCGCTCATTTTTTTACTAAGTTTCATCTTTACTAATTTTAGCAACCCAGGTGATTTCTTAACACCACCAAAGTATCCTACTAAACCTGCATATAGAAAACTTGCCATTCCTCCTAGTAACCATCCTAAACTCATAATTTTACCCCTTTCATTATTATCCTATTATTTATATTTAACTTAATCCTTTTCTAATTCTTGGTAAAAACAATATAAAGACTATTGCTGATGATAAAACAACCAACCCTGTACACAATAATATTGTAGGCCAATCCGCTGTTTGTGCTAATATTAAGTCATTAGCCTTGTAAGCCCAATAAAAAGGACTCCAGTACATTGTCCACTGCCATTTATCAGATAATAGTTCATATCCTGCAATTGATCCTGCAATTGGTAACATTAACATTTTTACACCAGCTGCAGCTTCCATGAAATCTTCACTATTAATCCCTTGTAAGAAACCAATAACTAAACTTAAAATCATTGAACAAAAGCCAATAACTACAATCATCACCCAATTCACATTGTAAAATCCTGTAATAAATATAGCTCCAATAATGCTAATCATTGCAACAGAGGAACCTAGTAAACTTTTACCAATTATAAATCCCATTTGAGAAATTGGAGTTACATTTACTGCATTAATCGTATCATCATTTTTTTCTTCAACAATACTAATAGCAATTAACATTCCAGAGAGCATAATAGTCATGGATATTAACATATTTGTTAACTTAGCTTTTAATGGTGGTACGGTTCTGCCAAAGGAAATCATCGTAGCTGTCGTTTCTTCTTTAGTTAATCGCAAATCATAAAATGAATTAAGCATCACAGCATACATTTCAATAAGTTCAGCTTCATTTCCTTGTAGAATTATTTCATAACCATCACCAAGTGGAATTATCCCTGCCATTTCATCTCGTTTGTTAACTCGTCTTTCTACTTCTTCTATATTCTTAAAAACTTCAACTTTAGCATATTGCTCAATATATTCAATATGCAAAGCATTATCGCTTTCTAACATAGCAATATTAACAGTAGTATCATTTAAACCAGGTGCAAATAATGCAATAACTACAGCTAGTATTAGTGGAACTACAATGATATATATTGCCAATGCGTCTCTTCTAGAAGACAGAAAATCTCTACCAAATATAATAAACATTTTTTTAATCATTTTCTAACCTCCTATAATGTTAATGTCTTTTTAAACTTCAGATTTGCTAGTGCGAATAGAACTAGTCCACCAACAAGAAATACTAAAGAATAAATAAGTACATAACCTGTATCACCATTGCTTAACAATATTTCCTTATAACCTTGTAACATTGGATAGGTTGGGAAAAATCGTAGCCATACTGGATCAAAACTTGGAATATAAAATGAAAATGCAGGTATCATTAGTGCTATCATAAATCCATACATAATTCCAAATGCTTTAACCATATCATCAAAGAAACTAGCAACTAATAAACCTAAAGATGAAGATGCAAATGTAGTCACTATTAAGAAAACTAAAAACAACAGATAATTTATACTAGTTCCCATCACAGGTATTGTAATAACTAACGATGAAATTAAAGTTGTAGTCATAATAACACCTATTTTACTAATTAGGTATTTCCAAACTGCTGATGGTGTTACAGCAAAAGCTTTAATGACACCTTCTCCTTTATCCAAGAATATATATGCCATTACAATAAAGAATCCCATTAATGAACCTGTAAACACAATAAACATTGGTAATAAGTTTTCTCGGTTATTAAGTAACTGCTCTGTTCCTATTGTTCTAACCACTTGACTATCCATTGCAGTTGTAAGGACCTCGCCTGACTCATTATGTAAAATATATAGTAAGTCAACTAACCGTTCTGTTTCATATCCTTGAAGGTAGTATTTATATGAAAACTCGCCATCTGCGCTCATAGTAGTAGTTGCTCCAATTTGTCCTTCTAAGTAAGACAAACGAATCATATCTTCCTCATTATCAGTAATGTAAGCGGTTCTTGTTAATTTACCAGTTTCAGGGTCTAACCGTTCCACAGTTTCTACAGTAATAATTTTTTCTTCTTCAAACTCATATAAAGTAACTTCTCCAGTTTCTTGATTTGTTATTTCAAATGTCACTGGTTTCATTTCAAATTCTGTTGGCTCTACAATTCTTGCTTTTCCCTCATTTATGTCTTTTTCAATTAAGTATGTCATCACCTCAGACGGAATATCATTGTATAAGTATTCTGCGTCTTTTGAAATTGATTCCTCCTTAACCGCTACTAAGAGTATAACAAGTAATATTACTGCAAAAATGATTTCAATATAAAAGTAAAATCCTCTAGCTGCAATTTTCATTTCTTTTATGTAACTGCTAAAAAGTTTCATACTAAATAAGCCCCCTTCCGGTAACTTGAATAAATATTTCTTCTAGGGTTGCTTCTTTTGAGTGCATGGTTTGAATTGTATAGTTGTTAATGATTTCATACATTCTTTTTTTATCTTTATCATCAATTAACTTTAATGTTTCTTTTTTTACTTCATTACCATCAACATATTCAATATCAACTAATTTTTTACCATACTGCATTTTTAAATTTTTAGGAGTATCAATTAATTTTATATGACCATCGATAATAAAAGCAACTCTATCACAAAGTTCATCAGCAATATACATATTATGAGTTGTTAAGAAAGTTGTAACTCCTTTTGCTTTTTGCTCGTTAATTATATTTTTGATTGTTGCTGCAATAGTAGGATCTAATCCTGTAGTTGGCTCATCTAAAAACCATAATTCTGGATTATTAATCATAGATCGTGCAAAAGTTAAACGATGCTTCATTCCTTTTGAAAATGATCCTGCTCTATCGTTTTCTTTTCCTTCTAAACCTACTAATTTAATTAGTTCTTCTGGGTCACGTGTTGGAACATCAAATAGTTTACTATAAAATTCCAAATTTTCTTTTGCAGTCAATTTACTGTATACATTTGATTGCTCAAAAGACACTCCAATTTTATTAAATCTCTTGTTATCAACCTTATTCATGTCATACCCAGCAACCTGCACATCACCTTTTTGCAGTTTCAACAGTCCTGTGAGTATACCTTGAGTTGTTGATTTTCCCGCACCTGATGGGCCTAGAAATCCAAAAGTTTCTCCTTTTGTAATTTCAAAACTTATGTCATTTATAGCAAGCTTATCATTATTGCTATATATATGAGATAGATTTTTTACTGAAATCATTAAATCAATCCTCCTTAATTGCTTTTATTAATAAAATGCCTTTTTTAAGACATTTAAATAATCATCCATTAATACCAACATTTTTTCATAATCAAATTTTACATTTGCTTCCATCATAGGAAACGATTTTTCCTCTGCAAACTTTTCTAAGGTCCATCTAATAATATCTATTTTTACATTTATATTTTCCTGATCTTTAAAAAGTGTGTAATCTATATTATAGCTATAAAATTTTACAAATATTTCTTGTACATTAATACCATATTTTTCATATAAACTAATTGCATCACTCACATTTAAAGAATTGCTTTCATTTTTAAATAAGGATATAACAAAATCAAAAAGTTTTGGATAAGTATGACTCATTTTTAATTTTGCTAAGGCAATTTCTTTTATTCGTTCAAATATATCTGATTCATCCCAGTTTAAACTATCATTAATCTCATTAAATAGTTTTTTCACCACAAATCCACAAAGATATTCATATAACTCTTTTTTGCTTCCAAAATAATGAAAAAGTAATCCTTTTGAAATACCAGCTTTTTTTACAATATTATTTGTTGAAGCTTTATTATATGGATACAGCGAAAACTCTTCAATAGCACTATTGATAATTCTATTTCGTTTTTCACTATCTAGTTTCTTTAAAATATCATCCATATTAAAGTCTTGCCCTTTTCTTATTCTTTCAGACCAAACTGGTCAATCTCACAATATCATTGTTGACCACTTAAGTCAATACTATTTTTAAAATAATTTTTCACAAAAAAAGATAGCCATAAAAGGCTATCTAAATATACTTTTTAAAATAAAAATTTTATACTAAATAACTTTTGTTACAAAGTCCAAACCTTTTTTTACACATTCAAAATGATTTTCAATTTCAAAATGCTCTTGTTCAATTATAATATACTCAACACCTAGCTCTTTTGCTTTATTAATTATGCCAGTGGTATTAGAGATACCATAACCTACACTAGTATCTGCTTCACTGCCCTTACTCTTCATTTCTTTTAAGTGAATTAGGGATAAACGATCTTTTATAGTTTCCATTAGTTCAATTGGATCACGCCCTGCATATTCTGCCCAGAAGGTATCAAGTTGAAGTTTTACTAATGAACTTTCTGTATTTGTTATTAATATATCATATCCTGTTTTGGTATCAAGTATTTCAAATTCAGATGCATGATTATGGTAACCAAATTCAATCCCCATATCTTGACATTTAGCACCTATTTCATTAAAAAGCTCGCTAACTTTTTTCCAACCATATTCGTTTTCAACAATATTTGCAGGTAATGCTGGACAATAAACATATTTATTACCAATTTCCAAGTTATACTCCATTGTTTGACTAAACTCATCTGTTAGTAAGTCTAACCCTGTATGACTACCACAAGGAGTAAGCCCTAAATCGTCCATGTAAACTTTTAGTTTTTTTGCTTTAACACCAAAAAATCCAGCAAATTCTACTGACTTAAATCCTAAGTCACTAACTTTTGACAACGTACTTAAAAAGTCATCTTTAGTATATTTATTTAACGAATATAGCTGTAAACCAATCTTTGTCATTATTATTCCTCCGCATATATATTATACCACTTTTCATATTTTTTCTCACAACATGAAATGGTATCATTACAATCTTATTAACTAGTATCTTTCCCCTATTTATATTCCCTTCTGACATATTCAATGAAAAATTGAAAATTCTTTAATGGTACATCAGGTGGTACAGTATGATCTAACATCGGTATGTACCCTCTATTTTTTATCATAAAAGGTACCTTGCTGTCAACTTCTTTTTTAATAGCATCCTCATCTTTTGCTAATACTTTTTTATCAATTCCACCAATAATTACAAATGCATCTCCATATTGTTTTTTTAATGCTACAATATCCATACCTGCTTGAACTTCAAAAGGATAAAATCCATTGGCTCCACATTTAAGATATATTGGAATCATTGAATGACAATTCCCATCTGTATCAACTACAATTCCTCTAATTCCAACCTTTTTTATTAAATCTAATACCTTAGTTAAATATGGGCTCATAAATGTTTTAAAATGATTAGGTGAAATCAGTGGTCCCATATTGTAGCTTATATCTTCCCACACCATAACAAAATCTGGAATTATATCCTTCGTCACAAGGGGAATAAAACCTAAATAAAATTTCATCCAATCGTTCATTATTTGATGAATAAAATCAGGTTCATCATATAATAAATACATTAAATTTTCATCACCTAGTAAATTACGTAAGTACCCAAATGGTCCTATTATGAACATACCAAGTGGAAATTGACTATCTTTATAATCTGTTACTAAACTTTTCCAATTATCGGGAAACCGTTCTCTATTTTGATAATTCATTCTAAATTTTATTTTTTGCTCATAGTCTTTTTTATTTTTAACAGGGAATTTCAAAAATTGTGGCATTGATGTTTCTCTATCAAATTTTCGTTCTTTTTTTAAAATTCCGTCTTTAGTAATATGAGTAATATTTATTCCATCGTCTGTTATAAGTTTAGTTTCAAACATAGGAGTATATGGATTACCTGTCCAACCACCTTTAAAGGGTAACCAAATAGGTGCCTCCATTCCAAAGTGATCAAAGAATCCTCTTCCCTTTATGTCTTTATTATAACCTTCATTAACCCATCTTTTTTTAGTAGTTCCCCAAATACCAGGAGTTTCCCATCTAATAGGTCTTTGTAATTCTTTAAAATCAAAGGTATCTCTAAAAAGTTGTCTAGCATTCATTAATCTGTTCCAATCGCCTATTTCTATAATATAAAATAATATCGGTTAAAACCATCAAAAAATTAATAACGTATAACACGATAACAAAATCAAGATTGTAAAAAAGTTTATGTAAAATACCAGCTAAATAACCTGCTAGAATAATAAAAAGAAAATTAACACTTTTTCCCTTGGTGCTTTTTGACTTTATAGATTTATAAATTGATGTTGGCCAAGCCATCCCAAAACATAGTAACATAGTCATTTCAAAAAAGCTCATATTAAGCCCTCCTTTTATTTCATAAAATTATATCACACTCGTTCTCTTTATATTGCTAAAAATTTTTGATATAATGGATAAGGATTAATATTACTCATACAAATACTACTACTAAGGGGAAAATTATGTTAATTAGTTATTTAGGACATGCTTGTTTTGCTATTGAAAATCAACAAGGAAAAGTTTTAGTATGTGATCCTTTCAATGAGTCTATTGGTTATTCTATGAAAAAAACCAAAGCAGACGTAGTCACCATGAGCCATCAACACCAAGATCACTGCTCACAAGATAAATTATCTGGTAAATATGATATTATAAAAACTTCAAAGAAGTACCAAGGAAATGGATTTATTATTTCAAGTTTTAAATCATATCATGATGATAGTAAAGGGATTAAGCGAGGTAAAAATATTTCTTTTATTATTGAATGTGATGGAGTAAAACTTTGTCATTTAGGCGACTTAGGTCATATGCTTGGAGTTAAAGAATTAAAACTTTTAAATGAAGTTGATATTATTTGTATTCCCATTGGTGGTTATTATACTATTGATTATAAAATTGTAAAAAAATTAACAAAAAAATTAGAAAATAAAATCATTATCCCTATGCATTATAAAACGAATGAATGTAAATTACCCATAGGTAGTTTAAATGATTACTTAAAAACAACTATACTTCATACCCATAAAGTACCAAATCTTTCTATTACTAGTGAAACAATAAAATTATTAGCTCCTGGTAATTATGTTCTTGATATTATTAACTGAAATAAAAGTTTTTAAATCTGTTAATTTTTTCTCACTTTCGATAAGTTACAGTTTTATATACTAAACTGTCTGCTCTTAGACCAATAATAATAATTTTCATAATTCCCTTATCTTTTACTAATTTATATACAACACGATAATTATTATCAAATCTAAATTTCAATAAACCTTTTAAATCATATCTAAGTGGCTCGCCTAATCCACCATGACTTTTTGGTAAAGGATTTTTTGAAATACTTTCAACTTTCTTTTTAAGTTTGATAAGTTGAATATTTGAAAATTTTAATTTCCTTATATCTTTTATAACTTCTTTATGATACTCAATCGTGAACTTCATTACTTATTTCCCATTTGTTTCCAAAATTCATCATGTGTTAAGTAAGTAGCCTCTTTATCATTTAATCTCTCACTTGCAACTACCCCTAATATATAATCCATTTGATCTTCTAAAGCAATCTCCATAGCTTTATACATTTCATATGGAACAATAACAGCTTTAGGTTTATCTCTGTTCATAAGAATTCTAGGCAATGTTAGTCCTTCAAGTGTTTCAGTCATTTTATGTCTAAATTCTGTAATTGGTAAAATCATTTGCTCAAATTGTTCAATCATTTATATCACCTCTTAATTCTATTATAGTATTTATTTAATAACATTACCACTATATTTAGTATTTAACTTATAATTTAACTTATAATATAAATATATAATAAAATTCCTAATTCCCGATAATTATATTCTCGATATTATACATTGATTTAAGATGTATGAAACCTATTCTTTAATATATTTATTCATTTCATCAATAAATGTTTTATTCTCCATTTCACTTTTAAGACGTTCTATTTCCTCTTCAATGTAAGAATCATACAAAATATTCAACACTATCATTGAAAATTCCTGATCTGCTTTTAAAATAGCATTAGTAATATTCTGATTAGAATAGCTTAGTAGTGAATAATAATCCACATTTAGATTAGCTCGATAAATAATATCTTCAGGTTTATTTTTAATAATATCAGCTAAATTATTCTCGCCATCTCTATTTATATTATATATTTCATCTCCCACATAT
>JAUUZV010000175.1 GCA_030592085.1 Clostridia bacterium
TCCTACTACAAAGGTACGCTCGGGACTTTCACCCGTTAGAGTTCGCCCATGCTGGGCAAACAAAAAGTGTAGAGTTTTTAAAACTCTACACTTAATTTTTATTGAAAACAATTTTTCAATTTTACCCTAATTGCTCTTCGCAAACAAATTATAGCAGATTAAAAAACTAGAAAAGTCTTTTTCGTTGGATTTCACGGTTAGTTGTTGACAATTTCGTGAACATTTGATAGAGTTTCTTTAGATGGAGTATAGATTATGGATAATTTTCAACATAAAGAATTAAGTTATGTAATGGAATTACTTAATATATCTGGTCAAAAATTAGCTGATAACTTAATGGTTAGTCGTTCATTAGTGAGTAAATGGAAAAATGGCAAGTTGCCTTTTAATCCTTCCATATATCATTTTGAAAATGTTATTGATGCAATTATTAAAATTAATAATAAACAACAAGCAAAAATCTTAGAACGATTTATTGAGCAATTACTTCCAAATATTAATAAAAGTAATAAAAACTGGATGCAAGAATATCTGCGATTGTGGTTAGCTGGTAACTTAGATGTAAAAGAAGCAATTGAGCAAATTGATAGTGATCCCTCTTTATATAATACTAATATAAAAGTATATCAAGGCAATCAAGGTAAACGAGATGCTTTCACTGATTTTTTTAATTATTTACAATCATTACCTCCTGGTCAGGAAATTTTGTTTTCTGATATGGAAGATATGAGTTGGTTATTTGAGAATAAACAATTTATGCTTTACTGGAAAAAAATGATGATATCTGCTATTAAGAACAATCATAAATTAAACATTGTACATAATACAGGAAGAGATATAACTAGTATTACAAAAATAGTTTTTTCTTGGTTACCATTATATTTTTCTGGTAATATACAGTCACATTTTTATCCTACTGTTGATTATAATCTAACACCACCAACTACTTATATTATTAAAGGTCACTTAGCACTAATGAGTCTATGTCCTTTAGATAATCATAAAGATCGCTATACTACAATTTATAAAGATCCACTAAGTGTTAAACAGATGGAAAAAATATTTAAAGCTCGTTATGAAAAAAGTGAAGTTTTAGTAGAAGTGTTTGATTCTTCTAAATCAAGTTTAGAAAAATTAACAAAAAAAATTATAACTGCTGGTAGGCGACTTGATGATATTTATGCATATGTACCTACACCTGTTTATTCAACAATGAATCATGAAACTTTACTTGCGGTATTAAATGAAAATAACTTACCATCATCAGTAATTGACATGGCCATGACTATTCATCATGAATTTCATGTAGCATTTATTAAAAATATTAAAAAATATAATTGTCGTCAATTCCATGATATTGATACCATAAGAAACTACATGGAAAATAGTGAGTCTATTTGCCTTGAATTAAGTAGTCTTACACGGTCTCCTGTTATTGTATCTAATAAGTTATTTAAAAAACATATGGAATATATTATTGAATTATTAGATACTTATCCAAGATTTCAAATTGCCCTTATTCCCTTTGAGACAACACCTGTTCCATCTAATACTAATGTTTGGGTTAAACAAAATTGTCTTATTTATGCATACCCTCAGACTGGTGGGCGTGCAGTAGCACTAAGCACTGAGTCTATGACTGTTTATGGTTTCTATGAGAAATTAGATCAATTGTGGACAAATACACCACTTGTGAATAAGGATGTTAATTGGGTAAAAGAACAATTCAGAAAATTGCTGTAAAAGTTAATCCAAGAAATATGAAATCAATTAACACAAATATAATAAAGAGAACTTTATTAGTTTCCATAGCGCCTATTGTCCTATACAAAGTAAATATTAAATAACCAACATATGCAAATCCTAGTTGAGTTGTATCAATGTTAGCTAAAATACTAGCACCAAATACACCATTTTGTATTAACCAAGTAAATCCAATTGCAAACCAGAAAAATGCATATCCGCCAAAAGCTGTTGTACCAAATGTATTTCCTTTTTTAGAATCATTAATACAAGCAAATAACTGTGCAAAAGCTCCTAAAAAGATTGCCCAAGGTACAACTAAGGATACTCCACTTGTCAATCCTAGTTTCACAGATGATGCTACTAAAGTAACCATTGCTAATCCAAATAGTCCTAACGCTGATGGGTCAGCATTGGTAATTTTTATCTCTGTTGGTTGATTATTCATATATTTTTCCTCCGAATTTCCACAATTATAGGTGTACATTAAATCGATTTGTATTGTCAATGAGTTATGATACTTTTTTAATCCTTTTTTGCTAAAATTATGTGTATATCTATCGTAGTAATATTTTCTATAATTATATTGTATAGTTAGTGATATGTGAGGAATTTATGCATAAAAAAATAAACCGATAATGGTTCAAGATTTCGGAAATGGTATACCATAAAGTATTAAAGAACATGTTTTCGAACCATTTTTCACTTCAAAAGGTCGCGATAGAGGAACTGGTTTAGGACTTTCTATTAGTTATAATATTGTGAAAGCCCATGGTGGTGAAATAACTTTTGAAACAAAAAAAGGCAAGTATACTAAGTTTTTTGTAGAAATTCCCTTAAAATAAGATATACTAAATAAATGAAAAATCACGAACATCCTTTAATTCAAAAGAAAATTTTCATATTATGCTTTATAGCATATACTTTAGCATATGTCGGCAGAGTCAACTTATCAATTGCCTTACCTATTATGGAGCAATCTGGACAATTTAATGTATCACTTTTAGGAATAATTGGTACTGCATTTTTCTGGGTTTATGCTGTTGGTCAATTAATTAATGGTCGCTTAGGTGATAAAATCCGATTAGATCTATTTATATTTACTGGTTTGTTTGTGTCATCTATTTGTAATATTTTATTTGGCTTCACAACTATAACTTCTCTTTTAATAATACTTTGGGCAATAAATGGTCTATTCCAGTCAATGCTTTGGGGACCTATAATGAGGATCATCTCAAGGGTCTATCCTGAAGAAAAACGAAAAAATGCGGGTTTAGGAATGTTCGCTGCATGCATACTTGGTTACTTACTTGTATACTTAGGTCTCACTCAAGTATTAGATAATTCTTATCAATATGCTTTTATTATTCCAGGTATACTATTATTTGTTTTTTCATTTATTTGGCTAATATCTAATAAAAAGATGAATGTTGTTAAGCATATTGAAAAATCTCCCACAAGTTATAAAAAATTACTTGGTGAAAAAGTTGTTATTTTATTAGTTATCTTTTGTATTCCATTGGGATTTTTAAGAGAAGGTGTTCTTTTATTTACTCCTCTATACTTAGTTAAAACATTTGATATTCCCCTTCAGGTTATTATGAGTCAAGCTATTCTTATTCCCCTATTTAATTTTGGTGGTGTTTTAATAGCACGATATTTAAGTCAAAAAATAACTAACATCCATCGTGTAATTGCCATAATGTTTGTAATGGGTTTATTAAGTTTAGTTAGTATTTTTATCTTTGCAAAAGTTAATCTCACACTTGCAATTCTTCTAATTAGTATATGTTCAGCTAGTTTTTATGGAACAACCTCGCTTATAACCTCCACTATTCCAATTAGGCATAAACATACTTCTACTCTTGCAGGCTTACTTGATTTCTTTATTTACTTTGGTGCAGGCTTATCGGGGTTTGCTATCATATTAATTTCATAATTATAATATAACTTGTATTCATTAATAATTTATGCTATTGTATATTGTAAATATACATTTGTATATATGGAGCGTACAATGAATAAAAAGAAATTATATATTATTTCAGAAGACATCTTAACAGATGCCATGAGAAAAACAATACTTGCTAAAGAATTATTAGAAACAAATCAAGCTAAAAGTATTTCTCATGTTATTAGTCTAGTTGATATTAGTCGTGGTACTTTCTATAAGTATAAAGACGATATACATAAGGTGGCATCTAGTGTAACTGATATTGTTAGTATTATGTTATTACTAGAAAATCATTCAGGAGTTTTATCTCATGTTATTACACAGATTTCAAATAGCCACGCAAATATTCTAACAATTAATCAAGAAATCCCACTAGGTAATAAAGCAAGAGTTTCAATATACATTGAAACAAAAAACATGGAGAATGAAATATTAGAATTACTTGATTTATTACAGTCTCTTGATGGAGTTCTTAATGTAGAATTTGCTGACGGGGGTAAATAGTATGAGAATAATCAATGTGGGAATAATTGGATTAGGAACTGTAGGTAATGGCGTTTTAACGTTGCTACATCGTAATAGTGAACTTATTAAACAAAGGACTAATTGTGAAATAGTAATTAAATCAATATTAGTTAATAATCTATTAAAGAACCGTAAATTAATAGATTCATCATATCAATCACTTATAACTGATAAACCAAATGTTCTATTTAGTAACATAGATATTTTAATTGAAGTTATGGGAACTATTGATTTGGCCAAAGAATATATTGAATATGCCTTAAAAAACAAAATCCATGTTATTACTGCCAATAAAGATTTAATTGCTTTACATGGCGGTTGGTTACTTGATATGGCCAAAGAAAATCAAGTATCACTACTATTTGAAGCTTCTGTTTGTGGAGGAATTCCAATTATTGATATGATTAGAAATTCTTTTCAAGGAAATCATATAGAAAGTATATTAGGAATATTAAATGGAACAACAAATTTCATATTAACATTAATGGAAAAAGAAAATAAATCATTTAAAGATGCTTTGGAAATTGCAAAAGAATTAGGCTATGCAGAAAGTGATCCAGTCAATGATATAGAAGGTTACGATGCTGCTAGAAAAATTGCTATTTTAGCTTCAATGGCTTTTAATACACGTGTTCCAATTGACGATGTTCATGTTGAAGGTATTTCAAAAATATCACTTCAAGATATTACATATGCTAAAGAATTAGGATATAAAATTAAATTACTCGGTATGGCAAAAGAAAAAGATGGGTTTATTAAAGTACAAGTAAATCCTGTATTTATTCCCCTTACCCATCCTTTAGCAAATATTAATGATGTATTTAATGGTATTTACTTAGAAGGTGATTTTTTAGGGTCTTCAATGGTATATGGCCATGGAGCTGGAGCTTTTCCTACAGCA
>JAUUZV010000058.1 GCA_030592085.1 Clostridia bacterium
AGCTTTATAAATAGTGAAAATGCTTCCATAAAAAATATGGTGATAGAAGGGAATGATTTAAATAATATATTTAGTGGAGGGTGTAGAGTTGCTGGTGTGTATATGATGCTTTCAAAGAATATAAAAGTTAGCAATATGACAATAACAAATTTTAACGGAGATGGAATAAGTTATCAACAATGTATTGATATTAAAATATATAGTAACAATATTATTACTAATAAAGGAAATGGTATTCATCCAGGTAGTGGTTCAGTTGAATCAATAATAGAAAAAAACAATATTAAAGACAACATAAAAGATGGAATATTCTTTTGTCTTAGAGTAAGTTGCTGCACTGTTAATGATAATAATATAAGTAATAATAAAAATAATGGAATATCTATAGGACATAAAGATATTAAACTTCATATAAATAATAATAAATTATCATTTAATAAGGTAAATGGAATTTTATTTAGAGATGAAAAAATATGTGGTGAAAAATCAATAATAGAAAATAATATATTTGAAAAAAACAATATCAAAATAACAAGTAAAATAACTAATATAATTATAAAAAATAATATTGGATGTGATATTAATATTTCTACAGATATTACCTTTGATGCAGGGCACACATCTTATGTGCCAGATTTAGATGATAAACATTTAGATATATAATTAATGGTGTGGGATTTATAGCATAGGTAAATGGATTGAGTCTAAATTTATTACTGTTATTTTTCGTTTGTTAATCTTAATAAGATTATCATCAACCATCTTTTTTAATTCTCTTGAAACTGAAGGCCGGGCAACACCAATTATATTGGCAATTTCTTCACGTGTATGAGATAACATAAAAGTAAGATTTTTATTTTTTTGCATTTCACTGTTTATATACAATATTAATTTACTCCTTACATCTTTTACTAATAATAGAGTTATTTTATCACTAAAAACATTTATTCTATTAGAAAGGAATTCAATGTAATTTTTAGTAAATGAAAAATCTTTATGTAATAGTTCACTTATCGCAGACTCTTTTATAAAAAGTATTTTACAAGGGGTAGCTGTCATTATTGAATAAGGGAAATGATTGTTTTTTGAAAATAAAATTGCTGCACCAAATAAGCTATTTTTTTTTAATGTATTAATAGTTAGAACACTGCCAGATGCAAATAATTTTTGTATATAAATTTGTCCTTCAAGAATAATAGCAATAAAGTCACATAGGTCACCTTCTTGTACTAATAAATTATTACTAGAAAAATTTCTAATAGATAACTTATTACTTGTTAGTTTTCTTAATTTACTAGGATCTATACCTGTAAATAATTTATTAGTATATAGTTGCTCATATATTTTATCCATAAATCTCCTTGTAACAGCTGTTACATACGAAATGCCTTACACCTATTATAATCAAAAAAACAAATTAATTAAAGGCAGGTAAAAAAATGGTAAACAAAATTGGAAAATTTTTAAGAAAAGTTCACAGATATCTAACTCCAGTATTCGTAATAATAACATTTTGGGTAATGGTAAGTAATGGAGGTATGCAAGTTGATAGTATGCCAGAAAAACTTCAAAGAGTATTAATGTTTACATTAGCGGTAACTGGTACATATTTATTTGTACAATTTTACTATAACAAATATTTAAATTACAAACGTAAAAAAGCTAAAAGCTAAGTTAGACATTACAGATAGTAAAAATAGAGAAAAAGATTTCATTAATATAATTAGTGAGTCTTTTTTTGTATGAGGTTTAGTTATAAAAAAAGAAAATATAAACATAAAATTTAACAACTGTGCATTACACTATAGTTCTTGACATATGCCCATAAAAGGAATATATTCTCATAGGTGAATAATTTAACAAACTCAGAAGGAGTCAGAAAATGAAAAAATATGAAATAATAATTATTGGTGGTGGACCAGCTGCCATAACAATTGTAAAAAACTTAAAACAAAAAAAAGAAGTTGCTGTTATTAGACCAGAAGACCATTCAATGATTTATTGTGCAATGCCTTATGCAATTGAAGGAGTATTGCCTTTTAATAAAACATTAAAAAATGACAAAATTGTAACAGATGTTGGAGCCACATTAATACGTGATTTAGTTGAGTCTGTAAATTTTGATAAAAAAACACTTAAAACTCTTTCAGGGGAAACCTATCAATATGATCAATTAATTATTGCAACTGGTGCTGAGCCAATTCTTCCGCCAATAAAAGGTACTAAATTAAAACAAGTAATGACTTTTAAAACAGAAGATGATTTAAAAAAGATTATGGATATAGTTGATGGTGGATTAAAAGAAGCTATTGTTATTGGAGCAGGTGCAATTGGTATTGAATTAATACAAGCGCTTAATAATAAGAATGTTAAATCTTATCTTGTTGATATGGCTTCTACTATATTACCTAATATGATGGATGAAGATATGATTACTGATGTATATAAAGAACTAGAAGAATCAGGTATTCATATGCATCTTGGAGAAAAAGTTTCAAAATTGTCAGGTAATGATTTTGTTAGTGAAGTTATTTTTGAAAGTGGAAAATCTATAAAATGCGATTCAAAACCACTAATTGTTTTTGCTGTTGGCATGAAACCTACAGTAGATATATTTAAAGATACTAATTTAAAAATAGGTAGAAGCGGTATAATTATTACTGATAAAATGGAAACAAATATTAGTAATGTTTATGCTGTTGGAGATTGTTGTGAATATACAAGTGCTATTACAGGTGAAGTAGCTTTAGGAAAATTAGCAACTAACGCAGTTCCCATGGGAAGATTATTAGCTAAGAATTTACTTGGTGATAATAGAAAATATACTGGTTTTTATAATGGTGCTGCCACAAAGGTTATGGAGTGTTATGTAGGCGGAACTGGTTTGTCTGAGAAACTAGCAAAAATTAAAGGGTATGACTATATAATCAGTAAAGCTAAATTCTCAACTGCATTTCCAATAATGCCATTTTCTAAAGATGTGGAAATGAAACTTGTAGTAGATAAAAGTACAAGAAAAATAATAGGTGGACAAGTAACTAGTGGAGAACCTGTAACAGATAAAGTAGATCAAATTACAATGGCTATACAATATGGGATTACAATTGATCAATTAGTTCAATTTAGTTATTCTTCACAACCTTATCAATCATTTTTTCCAGCTAATAATTTAATTGCTCATGCAGCAGAACAAGCTATTATACAAATATAATTTTAAAAAAAATCATGAAAAAGGCACTTTTAACAAAGTGCTTTTTTAAATGTTGTTTATTTTAAATCTATTAGGATGTTTGTTTCTCTTTTTCTAATAACAATTTTGCTGTTGTTGTATCAGTAATCAATACATTGCAGTATTTTCCAAGAATAGAAGCGTGTATTGCATTAACTAATTCTTTTCCAGTAGAAATATTAATAGCATAATCTTTTAAACGGAGCTTACTAATATCCATTCCAATTACTCTACTTTCTAAAACCTCATCTAAAAGTTCTCCCTGATTATTAATAAAGTGACCAAAAATATCACCTACTGCTCCATCTTTAGCAATTTTTTTTATTTCAGAAGATGAGAAATAACCATTTTTTACATATAAAGAATTATTATCAACAGCCTCAACACTAAATAATGAAATATTAGAATCATTAGCTTTTTTTAAAAGCCAATGAATGATTGGGTCTTGATGAAGCATATCTTTCATATATTGATCCATAACAATAGCTGGAGCTGGAAAGTAAAAATAATCAGCATCCATAGTTAAACTAGTCTCACGAAGAGTATCATATTGATATCCTCTAACGTGTTCAAATAAAGTGCCATTTGGTTGAACAAAGGAAACATTTTCTATATGTGTTTTAGGTAAAAACTGGGGGAGTTTGTAAATTGTTCCACTATAGGCAATGGATATTACATCATTAGTTTGAACAATACCACTTAGATACTCAGCACCTGCCTGAGCTACATTGTTTTGAGTTGCACGTTTGTCCTTTGTGATTGATTCAACAATTCTTGCATCTTTTAAACCAAAGAGTGTTATTAATTGTTTAGTTAAATCATCTGATTCTGAAAAAGGATCAACTACCGATGTTGTTACATATCCTTGATTTCTAGCAGTATTAATTAATCTGGATACTTGTGGAACAGAAATACCAAGTTTTTTTGCAATTTCTTCTTGATTTAAATTTTTCTCAAAATATAATTTTGAAGCATCAATCATTTTTCGTAAATTAGGTTTTTTAATCATAAACATCTCTTTATTTTTTTCTAGTGTCTTTATTATAACATTGAATGTTTACTTTAAACAACAGATTTACATCTTTTGTGAAAAAAATTTCACTACAATGAAAAAAATTTCATTTTTTATTGACACCTGGTCATAAAAACGGTAGTATATAGTGTAAGTATTGAATGTACAAAAGATAAAAATTAAATAACTTTTAAGATAGTAAGGAGACTTTTTGAGCACGACTATTTTACCAAGAGACAGAGTAATAAAAGCATTACAACATCAGACTTCAGACAGAGTCCCTTTAGATTTTTGGGTAACTCCTGAAGTGTGGGTCAAACTTAAAAAATATTTTAAAACAGAAAATGAAGAAGAAATACTACAACATCTAAATATTGATATTAGACAATATCAACCTGATTATATAGGCCCATCATTTCAAACATTTGAAGATGGCAGTTATATAGATTCAATGGGAGTTCATCGTAAACCACAAAAAAACGAATTTTGTGAATATGAAGAATATGCTAGTTCACCCTTGGGTTTTGCCACTAGTGTAGACGATTTAAAAACTTATGATAATTGGCCAGATATTGAACAATTTGATTTTGAACATTTACCTGAAAAAATAGGAGATTCATATAAAACATATTATATTAAATTAGAAACAGGAGGGCTATTTGAATTAGCTTGGGCATTAAGAGGATATGAACAATTTATGATGGATTTAGTATTGCAACCTGAAATTAGTCAATTCATTATGCAAAAGTTAACTGATTTTTATTGTGAATATGTAAAACGTGCAGTAATTCATACTAAGGATAAAATCGATATGATTTATACCTATGATGATATTGCTTCACAGAGATCTCTTCTAATTTCTAAAGAAACATGGGCACAATCAATCAAGCCATATCACAATCAATTAAATAAGGTTATTAAAGAACTGGGAAAAACTATTATGTATCATTCGTGTGGTAGCGTTTATCAGATGATTCCAGATTTAATAAAATTACCAATTGATGTACTTAACCCTTTACAGCCATTGGCAAAGGATATGAATTTTCAAAATATTAAAGATAACTATGGAGAAAAAATATGTTTTCATGGAGGTATTGATATTCAATTTTTACTACCTAAAGGGAGTATTAATGAAGTACAAGAAACTGTGGAAGAAACAATACGAGTGTTAGGGAAAAGTGGTGGATATATCCTTACAAGCGCCCACTATATTCAAGCTGATACTCCAGTTGAAAATATAATAACAATGTATGAAACAGCAAGTAAATATAAAATGGAAAACAACTAAAGGAGTGTATTATGAGTAATCAACATGATGAAAAAGAACATCATATTCAATTAGTAAAAGGGGATGTTGGCAGATATGTTATTATGCCAGGTGATCCAAAAAGATGTGAAAAAATTGCAAAGCATTTTGATGATGCAAAGTTGATTGCTGATAATCGTGAGTATATTACATATACAGGTTATTTAGATGGAGAAAAAGTGTCAGTAACATCTACTGGAATAGGCGGACCATCTGCTTCAATCGCAATGGAAGAATTAGTTCATGTTGGGGCAGACACTTTTATAAGAGTAGGAACCTCAGGTGGTATGGCCATACAAGTTAAAGGTGGAGATGTGGTTGTTGCAACAGGTGCCATTAGAATGGACGGAACTGGACGAGCTTATTTACCAATTGAATATCCAGCAGTTGCAAATTATGAAATTGTTAATGCACTAGTAGATGCGGCTAAAGAACAGGGAAAAACATTTCATGTAGGTGTTGTTGAATGTAAAGATTCATTTTATGGACAACATGAACCTGAAAAAAAACCTGTTAGTTATGATTTACTTAATAAATGGGATGCATGGGTAAAAGGTGGAGCACTATCTTCTGAAATGGAATCAGCCACATTATTTGTTGTTGGCAGCTGTTTACGAGTTAGAGTGGGTTCAGTATTACTTGCCTGTATGAATCAAGAACGTGAGAAGTTAGGAATGGATAATCCATACTCAACTGACACAGAAATTCCCATAGAAGTAGCAATTGCAGCTATTAGAAAACTAATAGCAAAAGATAAGAAGTAAAAGGAAAAATAATGAAAAAAAGAAAAGTTATTATTGATACAGATTGTGGGTCAGATGATGCAATGGCAATAGCCATGGCATTAAATGAACCAACTATTGAAATATTATTTTTTACTACTGTACATGGAAATGTAACAGCAAAACAGGCAGCTATAAATACTCTTACAACTATTGAGTATTCAAAGACATATGAACCACCTGTTTATATTGGCTGTAAAAAACCACTAATAAGAGATAGCCATTTTGCCTTTGAAACCCATGGTAATGATGGAATGGGAGATATTGGTTTAGTTCCTAAGCGATTGAAAATAAAAAAAGGATATGGTGTTTTAAAGTTAATTGAAGCACTTACTAACGCTGAAGATCAAGAAATTGAAATTATAACTTTAGGTACTCTTACAAATATAGCTATTGCTATGCGTATAGCACCTGATGTAATGAAAAAAGCAAAAAGAATTTCTATGATGGGTAGCCAAGGTTTAGGAAAAGGTAATGTTACACCCATGGCAGAATTTAATATTTGGCAAGATGCAGAGGCTGCAAAAATAGTTTTTGAGTTTGGTGTGCCTTTATTGGTAGTAGGCTGGGATGCTTGTTTAGGTGATGCTATGCTAGATAGTGCTGATTTAGAGAAAATAAGTAGTGGTAGTAAACTAGGAAAATTTACAATTGATTGTAATAGGCAATTATTAGAAATGAATCGCGATAGATTTGGGGTTGAGTTACTAGATATGGCAGACCCTGCAGCCATGAGCGCGATTTTAAACAGCGATACAATTTGTGACTGTGATGACTATTACTGCGAAGTAGATATCTCAACTGGTCCAAGTTACGGCGCTGTATTAGTATATGATAATTTTGAATGTAAGAAACCTGCAAATGCAGCAGTATGTTCAAAACTTCATGGTAGTAAATTTAAAGATTATTTATATAAAACATTATGTGAAAGCCAACAAGGAGGATAGGCACATTATAAAAATAAGACAATTTTTTAATTCATACATTATTTTCATCTTTTTCTTTCTTGGTGTTTTCTTTTCAGGCAACCAATTATTGGTTCATTATGTTGAAAAAACTTTTAATGCCAGTGATTTTCAATTTTCATTATTAATAGGTGCTATGTATGTAGGTTCGCTAACAATGGTACTAGTGCTTGGTGAAGTTTCAGAACGAATTGGAAAAAGACAGGGAATTGTGATTGCAGCCACTTGTTACAGTATTGGAGCGCTATTTATTGCATTATCATCTAGTATTCATATGTCAATTGTTTCATTTTTGTTATTTGGGATTGGTGCTGGTGGAATTGAAGGAATTCTTTTCTCGTTAATTGGTGATTATAATGGTCCTTCTACCCATAAAGTTATGAATATTTCACAAGCAGTATTCAGTGTTGGGGCAGTAACAGGACCTATCTTAGTGAATTATATGGCAAAAGCTTTTGCTTATCAGTATGTATATGGAATTATGTGGGCATTTATGGGGGTTTTGGCAATTTTATTCTGGCTTTCTAAAGAAGTGGATAGTTTTGCTAAAAAAACAAAGAAAAAGAAAAAAGGACTTGTTATATTTAAATTGTTGAAAAATCCTGCAATGGTTGTTTTTATGGTAGCGTTAATGTTAGCTATTGGTAGTGAAACTGCTGTTACTTATTGGTTAATAAATTATTATGAATTAATTGGAGCAGTGGCTCTTGGAAGCTTTGGATTATCACTTTACTGGATGTCTAGTATTCCAGGGCGTATAATTGGAGCTTATGCAAAAAATCAAAGTCGACATTTATCATTTGGTTTTATTCTTGGAAGTATTGGTATTGTACTATTATTAGTTTTACCAACACCTTTATTAAAATTTATTGGGATTGCAATACTAGGTCTTGCATTAGCACCTGTTTATCCAAGCATTAGTACATTAGGAGCACGTTTGTTCCCAGAGAACTCTGCTGCTGCTTTTTCCTTAATGGTTTTCTCATGTGGTTTAGGTGGAGCGTTGGCACAACCTGTTATTGGAGCAGTATCTGAGAGTAGCTCAATTGAAACAGTGTATGTGGGTATTGCAGTAATATTAATATTATTATCAGTAATGATTATGATTGGATCAAAATTATCAAATAAAAAAGATGAAACCGAAGTGGTTCATCAATGAATATGGTTAAGAAATGTGGGGACATTTTTTAATATAAAAAATTTATTGGAGGGAAAAAAACTATGAAAGAAAAAAAATACTCAATCAAAAAAGACTTTACCCTATTAGCTTTGCTACTGATCCCTATCGCAGTAGCCATTAACTTTGCTGGCGGACAATTAGCATCATTGCTAAAATTGCCACTATACTTGGATACAATCGGAACAATCTTTGTTGCGATGTTATGTGGTCCTTGGGTTGGTGGTTTAGCCGGTCTTATAACCAACTTGGTATTAGGAATTGCAAATCCAATTTATATTCCATTTGCTATTGTTAATGTAGCCGTTGGTTTAGTAACTGGTTATTTAGCTAGAAAAGGCATGTTTGCTAACTGGTGGAAATGGATTATTTCTATGGTAATAATGGCTTTAGCATCAATTATTACTGCAGCGCCAATTGTTGTGCTGATGTTTGGTGGTATAACCAGCTCAGGAACATCACTAATTACTGCTACATTGATGGCAACAGGAGCAGGTATCTGGGGAGCTGTAATATCGACAGAGTTAGTATTTACGGTACTTGATAGGATTATATCCTTCGGTATCACGTACTTAATTCTACGAGTCGTGCCGGAGAGAACGCTTATTAAGTTCTCATTAGGAGCGGCATATATCAAAACTAAAAAAACAGCAGAAACAGTAGAAGAAGTTACTGAAGCTGATGAGGATGTCGACAATCTATAAAGATAGTCAAAATGAGAGTGTTCTACTTCTTATTTGAAGTAGAACACCTCAATTCTCACGAAAGGAAAAAACAATATGTGGCAAGAAAAACTACGAATTAAAAAGAGTAACCCAATTCATGGATTGTATCCTTTTACTAAAATGTGGATTACTTTGCTTTACTGTATTTGCGCAATGATATTAAGCACCATAACGATTGATGGTTATCCAGTATATATGATGGCATCATTTTTGATTATTCCGGTTCTGGCAGCAGCTACCGGTGTACTCAAGAAAATTTCAGGAGTTATTAAAAGTATTGCTATAATTTCCCTGTTCATCGTCTTAATCCAAGGAATTCTAATAAAAAGTGATTTAATACTATACTCATTAAATGTATTTAATCTATTTAATATTAATTTTTATACAGACAGTTTACAGTATGGGTTAGTATTAGCTTTTAGTGTACTAAATATGGGATGTATGGTCGCATGGTTTTTTGGCGCAACAGATAATAAAGAATTGATTAATGCATTTGAAAAAAGAGGAATGGGACCAAAGGCTTCTTATGTTCTTTTATCCACTTTGCAAATGATTGGTGTATTACAAAAAAGTGCAAAGACTATTATGAGCGCACAACAAGCAAGAGGAGTAGAAACAGAGGGAAATGTTTTTGTCAGATCAAAAGCGTTTATTCCTTCTATGATTCCACTAATATTAGGCTCCATAACTAATACAGAAGAGCGAGTTCTAACCTTAGAGTCAAAAGGATTTCTTGTTAAGGGAGAAAAAACCCGCTTATTTGATGTTAAACCAAATGGAAAAGAACCTATTGCTTTGACCATAGGTATTTTATATGCGGTAGCAATTTTAATATGGAGGATACTATTATGGGTGTTGTAATTGAATTTAAAAATGTAACTTATACTTATCCACTAACTACTGAACCAGCAATTAAAGATATTAATTTATCTATAGAAGAAGGTAAGTTTTATGGAGTAATTGGAGAAAATGGGTCAGGAAAAACCACCTTTTGTAATGTTATAAGAGGATTTGCTCCTAGCTTTTATAAAGGTGAATTAAAGGGAGATGTATTAATAAATGGTTTAGCTACTACAGATTATGAAGAGGGACAATTAGCTTTAACTATTGGATATGTATTCCAAAATCCTTTTAATCAGATTTCTGGTGTAAAAGAAACTGTATTTGAAGAAGTAGCATTTGGATTAGAAAACTTTGGTGTTCCAGTGGATGAAATTGAGAGACGAGTTATTGATATTATGGAGTTAACTGATATTACTCATCTAGCTGAAAAAAATCCATTTGAGTTATCAGGTGGACAACAACAGCGAGCTGCCTTAGCATCAATTATTGTTTTAGAACCAGATATATTAGTTATTGATGAACCAACTTCACAATTAGACCCAGAGGGAACTGAAAGTGTATTTAAAATAATAGCAGCTATGAAGAAAGCAAAAAAAACAATTATATTAGTTGAACATAAAGTAGACCTTATTGCTGAGTATGCAGATGAAATACTAGTATTTGAAAAAGGACATATTATAAAAAGAGGAATTACACAAGATGTGTTATCAGATATGTCATTATTAGAACATGGAGTACAATTGCCTCAAATGGCAAGAGTAGGAAGTGAATTAATAAAAAGAGGTGTGAAACTAGATTACATACCGGTTACTACCAAACAAGCAACTGAACAATTGCAACAGTTACTTGGAAAGGAGAGTAAATAATGGCATATATTCAATTAAACAATGTTAGTTATAAATATCCAGAAGGATTTTTAGCAGTTGATAAATTATCAATGGGGATTGAACAAGGAGAAAGTGTAGCCATAATTGGTCAAAATGGAGCGGGAAAAACAACTACTGTTAAAATGATGAATGGTTTGTTAAAACCCATGGAGGGTGATGTTACCATTGGAGA
>JAUUZV010000167.1 GCA_030592085.1 Clostridia bacterium
GAATCTGTTGTCTTTTGTCACTGGCTTCTTTCATAACCAATCGACTAAACCCATGAATCAGATCATCTCTACCTGCCATGACACTCTCCTAAATTTTTAATCCGATGGCATCTCTTATATATCTTGTAATATAGTCTCCATCTTTATATGAACCATGCCTATCTGGAATTTCTATCAGTAGTGGTCTACTTAAACTAATCTTTAATGTGGAAATTCGCTCTGGCAACATGGCCGCTAATTTTTCTGTAATAAGTACAATTCCAATAGTTTCATTGCTAATGGCACTGTCTAGCGCTTTTGTAACTTCATCAATGGTGTGTACTACTATACCATCTACTCCCGCTAATCTCATTCCAGTTTTTGTATCAATATTGTCACTAATGACAAACATCTTCATATTCTCACCTACTGATTAAGAATTAATATAGTAACGATAAGTCCATAAATCGCAATACCTTCTGCTAATCCTACAAATATTAATGTTTTTCCCAATAGACTTGAATCTTCTGAAATAGCACCTAATGCAGCTGAACCAGTTGCAGCAACAGCTATCCCAGCTCCAATACTTGCTAATCCTGTTGATAATGCAGCCGCTAAATATCTAAGCCCCTCTGCATTTGATACAGCTGAAGCAGTCTCATCTAGTGCATAAGCTGATGTGTTAGCTAATAATACAATGGTAGTAACAATTAACATTCCAAATAAAGACACCACATTAATCCCTAAAATTTTCTTAGCATTTTTCCCATTAACCTTTTTAAACACAATAGCTAAACCAAGGCCAACCATACTTAGTACTAATCCTAGTGATACCATTAAAATATAATCCATAACTTTCTCCTTTAGTTGTCTTTCCCAATATCCTGAGAAACAAATTCCCGTCCGTTACCGCTAAAAAAGCGACTGAACATTTCATAATATTGTAATCTAAGACATTGAATTCCTACAATAAGTCCTTCAAGTCCTATAATTAGTAAATTTCCTAAAACCAATACGGCAACTTTACCACCTGCTGATGCAGTCATGTTATATAACGTCCACACAGCTAATGATAAACCAGCATGATTTAGTGCAAAAGCTCCTATTCTTACAAAGGAAATTGTATTACTTAAAAAGCCTAAAATAGCTTCAAATAATTCAAAAAACGCTTCTACAAAACTATTTTTTTCACTATGCTCTTCTTTATTTTTGCTAATTAACCTACTTAACTGTTTTTCAAAGAAAATTGCTATCATAGGTAGAACAAAAAATACGATAATCATAAATAGTGAAGCTCCAAGGTTTCCACTAATAATAAATTTTAATACAACAATAATTGCACCAACATAAATCAAGAATCCAGCAATTCCATTTTTGCTAAACCATAGTTGTCCATAATCTTTTGTCTTAATTCTATTAATAATATTCATGACCATTGCCACAATTATTAAAAACACACCTAATCCAACTGATAAATACAACATTGTATTAATCTCATGAAGAGGTGATGCCCAAACTGGAGTTAGAATTTCTTCATTCCCAAAAATACTACCATATAAAAATCCAAATATAATCGACATAATCCCAATATTTGTGGCAATCAATCCATATGATTTCTTTTTAACAAACGCTAAATATAGTCCTGCTAATAAAAAAATTGCTCCCTGTCCAACGTCTCCAAACATAATACCAAACATAATTGTGTATGTGATAGCAACAAATGAAGTAGGATCAATTGTATTATATGATGGTAACCCATACATAGTAATTAACATTTCATATGGTGAAGCAAATCGAGTATTTTTTAATTTTGTTGGTGGAGTTGTGTGTTTTGCATCATCAGCATCTTCTTCAATGTACATTAATTCCTTATCTCTTGATAGCGCTCTTTTTATTTCATTAGCTTTTTTCTCTGGTACCCATCCAACAATATAAAAACTTTCCATAGTATGAGCTGCATATATTTTTATTTCATTAGCTTTATGTAAATATGCAACCTGAATATAGTTGTTGGCAAAAGTTTCTTCTTCAAATTTTATAAACTTATCAAATGACTCACTTTCACTACTCATCAATTGCTCTAAATCAGCAATTTCATTTTGTAACGTTTCTTTAGCTTCTAATGGTTTTCCTGAAATTCCTTCTGCTAATCTAACACGTTCAAAAAATAGGGAAGCAAAAATAGAATCAATTTTTTCAGCAATTATTGCAGGCATAAAATAGGATAACCAGACCACATCATCTAATATTTGATTAGTAATAAGTAATACATCAAGTTCTCTAATATACCGTTTTAACTTTCTATAATTATCAACAGATAATTTTCCAAATCTAAATTTAACATAATCTAAGTGAAATAATTCTTCAATATTAATATCCAAATCCATAATTGGCATCATTTGATTAAGAATTTGTAATTTTTCATCTATTGTCTTTTGATAGTTTGTCATTAACTGTTCATGATCTGAAGTTCTTTTTGTAATATCGCTTATATATTGGGCTAGTTCAGTTTCTCGATTACTATTTTCTAATATTTTTGAAATTTTAGCTTTTGATAATTGTTTTTTCTTGCAATTAAATCGTTTGTTTTCTCTTTCAAAATCATAAGAAATTTTTTCATATTGATTTTCTTCCATATATGGAAACAATCCATTAATAGATTCTAAAACCATTTGAGCATCTTCTAAATGGACATCATTATTAATAATATGAGACAAAACAACTTCTTCAAATCTCCTTATTGGTCCTGCGATATTCATTAATTTCATTTTGATTACTGCCATGGTTCCTCCATTTTTTTTATATGGCTAAAAATTCGCTTATTTCATCTTTATCTATATGATATCTTATACCTTCAACTACTGAAATAATATTAGTAATTTCAAATTCCTTTAAATGTAAATAAGCTACTACAGATCCAATTGAAAAATGTTGGTGTCTTAGTGTGCTTACATGTAATTGATAAATAAACTTATGGTAATTTCTCTCATAATTATGCTGGTTTTCACCACTAAATATATTACCATATTTCGTTTTTTCTACAATTTGTATAAACTGTTTATCATCATTACAATCTACCAATTGTTTAATAATTTCTCTACTCAACTTAGATTGATGACCTATCATGTTATTATACATTCCTTCACGATCCATGGAGTAATACTTTCTACTACGATAAACCCAAAGAATATTCATTATATCTAACTGAGCAATCAAGGCTTCTCTGACTACTTTTTCATCGTTACCAGTAAGTAGTTTTTTTACTTGTTTTTGTAATTGTCGGAAGTAATATTGATCAAGAGAAGTTTCAATATTAAATAAATTTAAGTAAGCGCTATTTCCTTCGTAGTAAGATAATACATCATAATAGATTGAGCCATGTAAATTTCCTATTAATTGACTAGATGATTTGCTACTAAGTAGTTTATTAGTATTAAGTGATTGATTCTCTGATAAAAAAGTTACGCTATCTGGAAAAAGAGCAACATCATTGCCTGATTCTAGTATTCTAAATAATATTTTTAAGCTTTCAACTTCATACTTGTCATAGAGAAGATGCAAAAAAGTTTTCATATTGCCTCGCACATGATGAAAAATCTTTTTATAATCATTCATCATTTCTTGTAAAAGAATTCCTTCTAATTGACCTCTATGAATCAACGATACATTGACTTTTGAGAGTAATTGTCCATAATTTGTAGATGTTTTTAAATATGTTGCAACATCAGATACACTTTTTTTCTCAATCATTGTTTGATAATCTTCCATGGTTAGTAATTTGGCATACATCCCTCGGACTTTTGTTGCAATACTGCTATATGTAAATACGCTATTTAACATATTATTTTCTTTCTATAATGCTAGTAACAATATTATCTTCCCACATTGTCATGTTCTCATTAGCATTATCACGCATATCGGTTAATTCCTGTTTTGTTTTTTTGTCTAGTTTCTTTATTCGTTCTTCTGCCTCATCATGAGCTTTTTGAATAAGTTCATTTTTTTTATCTTCAACCATCAGATTTATTTTTTCTTCAAGAGAGGCAATCTGTGATTGCATAGCATTTTCAATTTCTTTTTTTTCGTCATTAGCTATTTGCACAATTTCCTGTGCACGTGCTTCAATCTTTATAATTTTTCTAATTAATGAATCCATATCGTCTTTCCTTCTAATCTATAATTATATCACTAACTTAGTATTCACTCAACATTTAATCGTGGAATTTGTTTACATTTAGAAAAAGGACAAACAGCTATACAAATACCACAATCTGTTCTACTTCTTAACCATACCTCCATACAAGTAGAATCACTTACATGGCTTTCACCTGTTGGTGATAAGGCTTGTGTAGGGCAGCGTTCAACACACCTCATACATTGAGCACAAAATCGTTGTAATCCAAAAGAACTTGGCTTGTCCTCAATTAATGTAACATTGGTTAATACTGCTGCAGTTCTTACACGTGATCCATATTCTTTTGTAACTAGTAAATTGTTTCTCCCCTTTTCACCAAAACCTGCTTTAATTGAAAGTGGTACCATAGGTGCTACATAGTTAATATAATTATTACTCAAAGCATCATAACCTAATTCCTTAAGATAGATTGCCAATGAGGCACTAATAATAACACTTTTATCATATGCAACTTCTGTGGCTACTAATTCTTCATATCTAGGAGCCTTTTTCATATATTCGTTTTTCATCTCAACGGCAATCACAATAGCGTATTTATATGATAGTGAAATTTCTTTGCCGTAAAAATTATTAAATTGCGTTATTCCTTTATGTGAATAATAATCTTCTTCAGATAGTTTTACAATTCCTACTAAACAAGCTCCAAGTTCTATGGCCTTGTTTTTAATTAGTTTAGTAAATTGTGTAACATCTTGCTTATTAATTTGTTGGTTAATTGAAGTATTTAGATATTTTTCGTGCACCTTAAAAGCAATTTCTCTATTGGGAAGAATCTCTTGTCTAAATAATTCTTCTTCAAAGTCAGCTTTAGGAGCTAAAAACGACATTATATCGCTAGATGGATACTTTGTTCTTCTTCTAGCTTCATCCCTTGTAAGCTGATCAGCCGCTTCTTTTTCTTGGTTCCTTTGGTAGTATTCTTTATAGTTTTGACTTCCACTATTCAAGCGAAGCCTAGAGAAAATAATATCTCGTTCGTCAAATTTTTGTTTCATATTAATATTGTATTATTAATTGATATATTTCGTCAACAATATGTTTATTTTACTTTTGGAAGATATATTTCAACAGTTGTTCCCATACCCTCTTTACTGAAAAATTTAATTTTCCCATTATGTGCCAAAATAATAGCACGAGCAATTGGCAATCCTAATCCTGATCCTCCTGTTTTTTTATCCCGTGATTCTTCGGCACGATAA
>JAUUZV010000169.1 GCA_030592085.1 Clostridia bacterium
AAATGATTTAGTAACTGTTATTATGCCTGATAAAGAAGAATACACAGGTTATATGGATCCTGAATTTACAGGTATAGAAATTAAATTACTTAATCCTACTAAGGATAAGAAAACATTACTTATTTATAAAAAGGAAATTGATTTAATTCCAGCAATTTATCGATATCATGAATTACTTTCTGATGAAGCTGACTTAGATAGGAAGAATGAACTTAAAAAAACTTATCATCCACATTTATTTAGACGATTGAAAAGAAAACTAGGGAATTTTTTCAAGACATTTAGAGATTCTTTTGTTGAATTATTAAATATGGTCATTGGACAAGTACAATCTTCACTACCAGAGGGAAATGCAATGTCTTCTCAAAGCAAACAAATTGATAAAGTGAAAAATGAAGCACTTTCTGCAACTAATACAGCTTTTGAACCTTTATTAGAAAAATATATAGGTCATCGTGTAGTAATTGAATACTATAAAACAAAGGATGAGGAAGAAATAATCGGTGTATTAAAAGAATATTCTACTAAGTTTATTGAGATTGTTGATGCAATCTATAATGGACAAAAAGTTGACTTAATATTACCTAGATCAAAAGCAGTTGTAAGACATCTTGCCGAAAACTTAACTGGTATGATAGAATAACTATTAGTAAAAAGAAAGAGGAAATAAAATGAATAGTATAATATCTTTCCCTAAATTATTTGGAGGAATAGAAATAAGTGTAAATCGAGTAGCTTTTTCACTATTCGGTATAGAAATCTATTGGTATGGACTTATAATAGGTTTAGCATTTTGTATAGCTGTAATTTTTGTACTAAGAGATGCTAAAAAATTTAAAATGAATGAAGATGATATAATTAATATTATGTTAATTGCTGTTCCAGTTGGAATTATTTTTGCCAGATTATTTTATGTAATATTCTTTATAGATGCTAGTTGGACATTTAAAGAAATAATAAATATCAGAGATGGTGGTCTAGCTATTTATGGAGGACTCATTGGAGGGATTACAGCTGCATATATATATACTAAGATTAAAAAAATGCGTTTCTTAGATTTAGGTGATTTAGTTGTTCCATACATTGCTTTAGCACAAGCTATTGGTAGATGGGGTAATTTTGTTAATCAAGAAGCTTTTGGAGTTAATACTACATTACCTTGGGGAATGACAAGTGTTAGCATAAAAAATCAATTAGCTATTTTAGGTTCTTTTAATGGTGTTCCTTTAAATCCTGACATTCCTGTTCACCCAACTTTCTTATATGAGTCAATTTGGAATTTATTAGTATTTGCATTACTGTTTATTATTGGCCGTAAAAAGAAATTTACTGGTCAGATTTTCTGTTTATACATGATGTTATATGGATTTGGAAGAATGTTTATTGAGGGATTAAGAACTGATAGTTTATTAGTTGGAGGAATTAGAGCAAATCAAGTTATTGGATTTATATTCTTTGCTTTATTTGGAATAGTTCTGCTTATTATAAATATTACATATAATAAAACTAAAAAAGACGAGAAAGAAAAATTATATGAAGAAACAGGAACATCAGACTTTGCAAATATTTTAAAAGCAAAAGAAGATATTGAGAAAAATGATAATACATCTATTGAAGAAATTGAACTTGAGCAAAAGAATAAAGATGAAAAGAAAGAGTAATATAACTTCTATTATTAGTGAAAAAGTTCCTTTAAAAAGGAACTTTTTTTTTGGTCGGAGCGACAGGATTTGAACCTGCGACCCCTTGACCCCCAGTCAAGTACTCTACCAAGCTGAGCCACGCCCCGAAAGCATAAAAAGTATAGCAAATAATACTTGTAAAAACAACCTAGAATGATAAAACTTTATTTTTATACACTAATAGGTTATAATATGCATAAATACATAAGAGAAAGAGCCAGTGGCGAATTATGAACGAGAGTAATGAGTATTCTGATAATAACAATGTAAGTATTGTTGGGATAGTAAAAAAAGAACCAAAGATTAATCATGAAGTATATGGTGAAAAATTTTATATTTTCAGTATTTTAGTCAAACGATTAAGTAAGTCGTTTGATATAATACCTATCTTAATTTCTGAACGTTTAATTGATATTAGTAAAATAATTGAAGGTCAACCAATTGCTGTTGAAGGACAATATAGATCCTATAATAATATTATTGGGAATCGAAGCAAGTTAGTTTTAAATATATTCGCAAGAGAAGCAAACTTTGTTGAACCTTTAGAAAATTCTGATTATAAAAATGAAATTTTCCTTGATGGGTATATATGTAAAAAACCAAATTATCGTACAACTCCTTTTGGTCGAGAAATTTCAGACGTATTATTAGCTGTTAATAGAGCATATAATAAATCTGACTATATTCCATGTATTTGCTGGGGACGAAATGCACGCTTTTGTGAACGATTAACTGTTGGTAAAGAAATAAAAATTTATGGTAGAGTACAAAGCAGATATTATGAAAAGAAAATGGGTGATTATGTTGAAAAACGAGTTGCTTATGAAGTATCTGTAAATAAGTTGGAGGATTCTAATGAACAAAATCAAAGTAAAGCTGAATAACTGTGAGCAGTTTATAAACAAAAGCGATTATGATGGCATTTTTATTGAAATTGAAAATGCTTTACTTTTGCTTGAGAATAAACAAGGAAAAGGTAATGATTATCTAGGATGGGTTGAATTGCCAAACACGATTTCACAGGTTCTACTAGATGACTTAAATAAAACTGCAAGAAAAATAAGAAATGAATCAAATATCCTTGTTGTAATAGGTATTGGTGGTTCATATTTGGGGTCAAAAGCTGTAATTGATGCACTTAAAGGATATTTTACTAATAAAGGTATTGAAGTGCTATTCATGGGGAATTCAATAAGTTCTACATATATAAGTGAAATAGTAGACTATCTAAAAGATAAAGAATTTTCAGTTAATGTAATTTCTAAATCAGGGACTACCACAGAACCTGCAATTGCTTTTAGAGTGATTAATGAATTACTAATTAAAAAATATGGTAAAAAAGCTAATGAACGTATATATGTAACAACAGATGAAAAAAAAGGTGCTTTAAGAAAATTAGCAAATGAATTTCACTATAAAAGTTTTGTTATTCCATCTGATGTGGGTGGGCGTTTTTCAGTATTAACACCTGTTGGATTATTACCAATTGCTGTGGCTGGTTTTGATATTAATAAATTACTAAATGGAGCAAAACAAGCATATGAAAATAGCCATGAAAATGTTAAAAATTATATAGCTGCTAGAAATATTTTATATAGAAAAGGTAAAAAAATTGAAATAATGGTTAACTATGAACCAAAACTTCATTATTTAATTGAATGGTGGAAACAACTGTTTGGCGAAAGTGAAGGAAAAGATGGTAAAGGAATATTTCCAGCTGGTGTGGATTTTTCTGCTGATCTTCATTCCATGGGCCAATATATGCAAGATGGGGAGAGAATACTATTTGAAACAGTACTTAATATAAAACAGCCAATAAAAGATTACTCTATTCCCAAAACAAATGATGATAAAGATGGATTGAGATATATTGAAGGTGAGAGTATTAATTATGTAAATTCTCAAGCCATGAAGGGAACTATTGCTGCACATGTAGAAGGTAAAGTCCCAAATATAGAAATAACTATTCCAATTTTAAATGAAGAAACTATAGGTTATTTACTATATTTCTTTGAAAAGTCTTGTGGTGTAAGTGGTTATGTTTTAGGAGTTAACCCATTTAATCAACCAGGAGTTGAAAAGTACAAAACAAATATGTTTACTTTACTTGGTAAACCAGGATATTAGGAAAGAGTCTTTAAAAAAGACGCATATTATTGTAATAACTGTTGCTGAAATTAATCCTCCAATAAAAACATATTTGAAGGATTTTTTCTTATCCATTTGTAAAAATGCTGCTACAGCAGAACCTGTCCACAAACCAGTTGTAGGAAGAGGAATAGCTACAAAAATAATTAGTCCCCATTTTTCATATTTTTCAAGTTTTCCTTGACCTTTTTTGACTTTTCTATCGATATAATCATAAAACCATTTTAATAATTTGGTTTTTCCTAACCACTTAAAGATATAATTAAAGAAGAATAAAATAAATGGAACAGGTAATAAACTACCAAGAAAAGCTACAATAAAAACAATTAGAGGATGAATATCATATGCAAAAATACCTAGTGGAATTGAACCACGTTGTTCAATAATTGGAACTGCCGATAACAAAAAAACTTTTAATAATTCAAGCATAAATACCTCTTATATTTTTATCAGATTGTATCATAAAAATAATTGTAAGTATATACACGGTGCCAGAATTATTTTATAATATAGAAGAGGAGATTTTCCATGAAATTACTTGCAAATAACTTTACTGTTGTACAAGATACAACAAATGAATCACTGTTCTCATTTAGTCCTGGAATATGTATGGGAAAGAATAATAGAATAATTATTACTTCTGGAGCTGCTGGAAATAATGAATTAATGGAATCATATGAAGTTAAAGGTGAAAGATATGGAGGTTATTCACAGGGTCGTGTATATCTTTCAGATGATGAAGGAGAAACTTTTAGAAAAGTACATGAATTTCCTTTTATGCATATGAGACCTTTTACTACTGGAGATAGAATCTATATTTTAGGGCAATGTAATGACTTAATGATTATATACTCTGATGATAATGGAGAAACATGGTCTAACCCTTATACATTAACTAGTAATCAAGATTGGCATCAAGCTCCTTGTAATGTTTTGTATAATGGTATAAACATTTATTTAGTAATGGAAAGACGAGTTACGGATGATGTTAATGGATGGTCTGTTAATAATATTGCTCCTATTCTTATGAGGGGTAATATAAATGAAGATTTGACTAAAAGAAACAATTGGACATTTGCATCTGAATTACCTTTTTTCGAGGTAGTAGATCAACAAAAACTTGATTACTTTGGTATTCCATTTTATTTTTCTCCTGATAAAACGTATGTGGAGGTTGCTCCCAAAAGATGTAATTCTAATATTGGGTGGCTTGAAAGTAATGTAGTTAAAATTTATGATAAAAAACACTACTTATATGATGAAAATAGTTTTTATTTACTAACACGTGCACATACAGGATTAACAAATTATGGTTGTTTATTAAAAGTGAATGAAAATGATGATGGTACAATGACTACAAGTACAGTAATGGTTCCTTCAGGGAAACAATTATTATATGTACCAATACCAGGTGGGCAAATGAAATTTCACATAGTTTATGATGAGAAAACTTCACTTTATTGGTTACTTTCTACTCAAGCAAGAGACAGTTTTACTAAAGTAGAATTATTACCAGATG
>JAUUZV010000168.1 GCA_030592085.1 Clostridia bacterium
GCAGCTTGAGGAATCTCTGCATATTTCTCAGCATCTGGATTTATTACTTCACCTGTTTCTTCGTCAATTACTGGGAAAAATGTTAGATCATTAAAAACTTCATCCATAGATGCTTGTATACTTGAATCTAAAGTTGTATATATTCTATAACCATTGTTATATACCCACTGTGATGCAACACCTTCAGTAACACCTTTTTCAAGGGCAATCTGTTTTATAACATCAGAGATAACCTGGTCAACAAAATATGTGGTTGGACGATCTGCTTGTAGCAAGTCTTCTTTTGGGATAATAACTAACTCATATGAATATGCTTCTTGATAGTCTTCTTGAGTTATAAATTCTAGTTCTAACATTTTTGCTAGTACAAGACGTTGTCTTTCTATCGATGCCACTAGTCCATCTTCTGAATATGGATTATATTCATATGGTTTATTTGGGATTCCAGCTAGTAGAGCAGCTTCTGCAATATTTATTTCACTTACATCTTTTCCAAAATACATTTTTGCAGCAGATTGAACTCCATATGAACCATTACCCATATTAATAACATTGGCATATTTAGTTATAATTTGATTTTTATCTAATTTAGTTTCTAAAATAATTGCGTTATATATTTCTTGAAATTTTCGCTCATAAGTTTGTTCAAAACGGCCAGTAATATTTTTATATAATTGTTGAGTTAAAGTACTCCCGCCTTGAGAGATTTCTCCACCACCTTTAACAAGCGCTAATACTGAACGACCAATACCAATAATATCAAATCCTTGATGGTCATAAAAACGCTCATCTTCAATGGCAACTATTGCATGTTGTAAGTGAATTGGTATACTAGCAAAGCCAACTTGCTCTCTATTGATGTTATCTGCACCAGTAAGTTTTTCAATTACAATTTCCTCGCTATCAAAAATCAATGTTGTTTCTGTTTTAATTTCTAAATCATCTTCAGTAATGATATAAGCTGAATTAACAAATCCAACAACTAAACCGATTCCTAATCCACCTACAATAGCACCTGTTAATAGAAGAACAGCAAAAATAATTTTAATTGTTGTCCCAAAAGTGCTCGAAAATATTTGCCAAAAAGTAGGGACAATTATGTCCTTTTTTTGTCTCACTTTTTTTATTTTCTTTTGATTACTCATTATGAATTGCTTTCTTCTTGCTCAACTCGCTTACACATGTTACATACACCATTAAAAACAGCACCTTCATCAGCGATAAAGCTTTTAGCACATATATCTCCTTCAACTTTGCATGAAGTAGTTAGTTTTATAAAATCATCAGCATCAATATTACCTTTTACATAACCAGAAGCTGTAACATTATATCCTTTTACATTACCTGTAATATGGGCGTGTTTTCCAATTATAACTTCACCTTTAGAGGTAACGTCTCCATCTATATTTCCATCAATACTAATAGATTTTTCAGTTATAACATCACCTTTTATTGATGATTCTGGTCCAATATAAATATCAATTCTTTTTGCTTTTTGTGAAATTTTCTTACTCATTGATGCCTCCTTATTCTCCAATAAATGCTAATGGGTTAACTGGTATATTATCAATTCTAACTTCAAAATGAAGATGAGGACCAGTACTTAATCCTGTACTACCTATTAACGCAATTACTTGTCCTTTTTCAACTTCATCACCAACTGAGACTAATAACTTTGAAGAATGACCATATATTGTTGTAATTCCTTCGCCATGATCAATTTTAACCATATAACCATAACCGCCATTCCAACCTGCAAATATAACAGTTCCTGTTCCAGCAGCATAGATGTCATCTCCTGATACCCCACCAATATCAACACCTGTATGTGTTTTATATACATTTAATATTGGATGGAATCGTGCGCCAAACTGAGAAGCTATATAAGTGCTTTCAGTCGGCCAAAGTGAAGGTATTTTATCTAGATAGTTATTTAAGTCTTCTTTTAATGAAATAAATGATAATGTTTGACTTTCAGAAGTGTTAGATAATTGTTCAATTTGTGTTAAAGTATCGGCCAAGTTTTGAGCATCTTCTAAAAATGCATTAACTTGACTATATGATAATGCTGCAGTGCCACTTCCTTCTACATAATTGTCAACATATTTTGTTGTTACACTTTCTAATTGAACTGATAAATTTAACAGTTCCATATCGATAGAGGATTGAAGGTTTTCAATACCTAGTAACTGATCAGACTTGTTTAAAATCAAATAAGCTTGTCTTTTAATATATGAATTTAATACTGATACTTGTATTTGTTGTTCTTCAATTACATCATTTAATTTTGTACTTAAATCACTACTTTCATTAACAAAATAATTTAAGCCTACTAATAATAAAGATATTATTAATACAAACATCGTTATTAAACTTACAAATTTAATAATTGGCGATGTTATTCTAATAGTTCTTGTTGCGCCACCATTATGTGGTATATACATAAACGTGGAATATTTCCGTTCCTTCTGGTGGGTGTCAAATGCTTTTCTTTTCATTTATTGCTCCTGTTTCCATAGTATGTCTATTTTATATTTTTTTGAGGAAAATTTCAAATAAAAAAGCAGGAAAACCCCACTTTTTTTAAATAATTATTAATTATCTTACTTTTATTTGTCTTTTATTAGTAAAAAGATGATAGGAATGGAAACTGTTGGCAAAATGGCAGAAATTATCGTATAAAACATTGCACGTTCTGGTTGCACTTGATCATAGAATGTATATAACGCATAAACGATAAATAACAGACATACTGCAGCTATAAGATAACCAAAAAATATGGAACCTCCAATGAGATAATATATGAGTACTGCTATTGGTAATAATATCTCGATATTTTTCATTTCTTTATTAACAATTGAAAAGTTACCAATCATATTTCCTAGCAGATAAAAATTTGCTAAAGGAATCCAAGCTAATATTGCATCCTTCTCTCCACGGCGCATAGCAATTGAATATAATCCATAACAAAACATTACATAAAATCCGATATAGAAAAATACTTGTAAAACAATAGCGAAAACACCTAATCCTGTAATAAATGATGCCCATAAAGCTGACATAAAACACCTCCTAATTTCTGTATGGTAATTATATTATATGATTATCTAAAAAACAAACACCTTAATTGATTGTTAATGGTAATTTAAGAGTTTTTTGATATTCCTTGATTTATTTGTAGTAATTTGGTTACAATAAGGTGCGTGGGGTGTTAACTCAGCTGGGAGAGTGTCACCTTGACAGGGTGAAAGTCACAGGTTCGAGTCCCGTACATCCCACCAAAAATCATTCTACTAAAGTAGGGTGATTTTTTTATATAATTATTGAAAACTTTTAAAAAGAAAACAAAAATAAGTAATATGAGTTAAGCTTTATGATGTATAATGCACGCATGGATAAAATAAAAAAGAATCAAAGACACAAAGTAAAAATATTGGACATGACACATGCGGGAACAGGAATTGCAAAAATAGACGGATTTCCTGTTTTTGTGTCAAATACTTTAACAGGTGAGATATTAGACATTCATATTATTAAAGCTAATAATAAGTATGCAGTTGCAAAACCAGTAACCTTCTATCATAAGTCGAAAAATAGAACTGAACCTTTTTGTGATGTTTTTAATCGGTGCGGAGGATGTGACTTACAACACATAAAATATGAAGAGCAAATTGTAATCAAAAAACAAATTGTTGAAAGTAATTTAAAGCGTATTGGTGGGTTTGATAATTTAGTGGTTGATGAAATCATAGGTATGGAGAAACCATATAATTATCGTAATAAAGCGCAGTATCCTGTTAATGAAGGAAATATTGGATTTTATGCAAAAAGAAGCCATACGATTATTGAACATGATAAATGCCTTGTACAAGATGAACGAGTTACAAAAATCATTGAATATTTTAAAACACAAGAAACTAATCATATTAAACATTTAGTTTTTAGAATTGGTGATGATAAATTAATGTTAATTGTTGTATCAAATAACAGAAAGCCACTATTTGATATAGAATCACTTATTTCCACTTTTCCTTATATAACAACCATTGTTTTAAACTATCATCCAAATGAAACTAATGTTGTTTTAGGAAAAGAAAATATCACGTTGTATGGTGATGGATATATAACTGATCACTTATTAGAAATATCATATAGAATTTCACCTAATAGTTTTTATCAAGTTAATAAAATTCAAACAGAAAAACTATATAAAGAAGTTATAAAATTTGTAGGTGACACTAAAGATAAAACAATATTTGATTTATATTGTGGTATTGGGACTATCTCGCTAACAATAGCAAAAGGTGCTAAAAAGGTTATTGGTATTGAATCAGTTACAGAAGCTGTTAATGATGCAAATATTAACATGAAGCAAAACAACATTGATAATTGTGAATTTATTTGTAATAAAGCTGAAGATGAAATTATTAATTTATATAATAATAAAATTACTGCAGATATAGTAATTGTAGATCCACCTAGAAAAGGGTGTGATAAAGTACTGCTAGATACAATAATAAAAATGAACATAGAAAAGATGATATATGTTTCTTGTGATTCAGCAACTCTAGCACGTGATTTAAAAATTCTATGTGATAAAGACTATAAAATTGAGAACATTGTAGCAATTGATATGTTCCCACATACTAAACACGTGGAGACAGTAGTACTGCTGGGGAGATAATAGGTTATTTAAATGCTTCGGCAATTTTAGGACTGATGTTATTTAATCTGTTTGTGGATTCATATGTTGGTGATACACCAGTAATGTATCTTGTATTAGGCATTGGAATAGTAATAAATAAAATAAATAAAAGACAATAAATAATGGGAGAAATTATGTTAAATAAAAAAGTATCTATGTATAATATTTTAAAAGAAATATCATTCGTAAGAGTTGGTGGGACCAAAGAAGAGAAAAAGGCAAGTGAAATCTTAGTAAAATATATTACTAAAATGAATGTAGAATCTAAAATAGAGGAATTTGATGTTCCACATTTTATTCCTATAAAATCACTTTTGAAAGTAACAAAGCCATATGAAAAAGAATATGAAGCAACTGTTTATGGTATGTCTGGCAATCTTGATGAAAAAGAATATGATTTTATATATTTAAGTACTACGACTGATGATGATATAAAAAATGCTGCTGGGAAAATTGCAATGATTAATTCTAGAATGACATATGAAATATATAAGAAACTTATTGATAATAAGGTTGTAGGCTTCATTACATTCTCAGGAACAATAATTGATGAGAATGATAAAACAGATTTAGAAGATAGAACTCTAAGAGAAGGCCATTTCAAAAGGGGAGAAGTTCCTGGTTTAACTATAAGAATTGTTGATGCTA
>JAUUZV010000011.1 GCA_030592085.1 Clostridia bacterium
AATTGACGTAGTATTATCAATGAATTATACTTTAAATTAAGAACAAGGAATCTCCACCTATGCACTCACTCAAGTGAGAAAGGAAGCATTGAGGTGGGCGACTTCTTGTCAACGATGTTAAATATTCTAAAGGTTTTAATGTAGTGATACTGACAATTTATGAACTATGAACAGGGCAGCAATAAAATCCTTTTAGAAAATATCAAAAACGAATAATGGTTTATTATGAGCATAGTACGATATGAATGACAGAGAGAATACATTGAAGGCATTTACCTTTAATAAACCGGAATGGATACCGATTAGATTTTCCATTAGTCTTGCAAGCTGGTGGGATTATGGTGCCAAGGATCTTGAAAAAATAATTTTAAAACACAAATTACTTTTCCCTAATTATCTACAAGGAAATATCGATGTAAAAAATCTTCCCTTTAAACCATATAGAATTGCAGGAGAAAAATACATGGATTCATGGGGTTGTTCTTGGGAAACAAATAAAAGTGGCATAACAGGAACTGTAGTCAAACATTCCCTTGATAGCTGGAATAATTTTATAAACTTTATGCCACCAAATCCTAATCATCATAATGGGTGGGAGAAAATAGACTGGGGAAATATCGAAAAACACATTAAAGAACAAAAGAGGAGAGGAATGCTTACAAGAGGAGGACTTAGGCATGGGTATCTATTTCTTACACTTAGTTATATGAGAGGATTTGAAAACCTTATGTATGATATGCATGATGAGGAACCATGCTTGGACAAGCTTATAGAAATTCTTGAAACTTTCAACTGTAAGATTATTGATAAATATATATCCCTTGGTGTAGATATAATTGGATTTCCAGAAGACCTTGGGACACAGAAAAGCTTGCTGCTTTCACCAAAAATGTTTAAGAGATACATAAAACCAGTTTACAAGAATTTGATGAAACCCGTAAAAAAGAATGACATCTTAATACATATGCATTCAGATGGATATATCATGGATATTGTCGATGATTTGGTTGAATGTGGTGTGGATGTTATAAACCTTCAAGATTTGGTCAATGGCATTGATGAAATAAAAAAACATATCAAAGGAAGAATGGCAATTGACCTCGATATTGACAGACAAGATATAACGGTATCCGGTTCACCAAAAGATATAGACGATTTAATACGTGAAGAGGTAATGAAACTAGGAGATATAAAAGGTGGGCTTTCCCTTCTCTACGGTCTTTATGGGAAGGTTCCTCTTCGCAATATTGAAGCTATTATGAATGCTATGGAGAAATACTCTAAATATTATTCCTAATAGAAACCCTTGATTAAAAGATTGCTATACTTAATTATAACTTACTAATGAAACCAAGGATAAGAAGTCACCTTAAAGTTTTATATAAATACTTCTACTACTAAATGAAAAAGCTATTGTATTTCATATTTTTGATTATGATAGTAATTATTGTCGGTTTTCTTTAATCATTTGCCAGATTCTATTTACTTTTTCTAAAAGTATCATAGCAATTGCATCTTTTTCTCTATCTTCTCCTTGAAAATAAATAGTTTTTGACTGACCGTTCATACTAATTGTTAGTACGTAGTTTCCATCATCTATCATTTCTCTTTCTATATCAAAAGAAGTTGGGTAGTTTTCAAATACATCTTTCATTTCTCTATAGATTTCTTTTCTTTCTTCCTCTGTTAGATTAAGATCTTCTGTAATGAATCCCTGTTTTGTATCATAGTGATAGTAAATATTGTCTTCTGTTGAAATTCTAAAGGGTAAAAATGATTCACCATATGATAATTCAAATTGAAAATCTTCAGGTACTTGTTGATTACACGCTCCTAATAAAAGGACAATAATAAGTAAAACTAATATTAATTTGCTTTTCATTATATTTCACCTTGCTTCCCTAAATTTGATAACGTAATTATAACTCTTAGGTTTCTTAGAAGTTGTTTTTAGATATAAATGCCCCTTTTCAGTCTATAAATGCATCAAGTCACACTATAAAAACATAGTCTCTATAAGGTAATATAAATACACTTTTTAGCAAATAATTGAATTTTTATTAAAAATGCGTATAAATATACACTATATTCTCCAGTAAAGTGCATATATTTCTTGATAAATAGGACAAAAAGTCATATACTTATAGTGAAAAATTAATGTACAAAAGAGGAAAATTCTGTGAAAGAAAAAAGGCAATTCTACGACTTATCATATCCACAAAGAGGTATATGGCATTTAGAAAAGTTATATCCGAATATAAGTATCGGTAATTTGTCTTCGACATTAAAAATTAATGCCCCTCTTAATTTTACCATTATGGAAAAAGCCTTAAATCACGCAATACAAAAAAATACTGCATTTAGAACCAGAATTACAGAAGTTAACGGTCAACCAAAACAATATGTGGTTCCTTTTACTTATCAACCTATTGATACTTTTGATTTCTCAAAAGGTGATATTAAAAAAATGTATGAGTGGGATGAACAAATGACAAGAAAGCCCATTTATCAATTAGACAGCCAGCTTTTTTATGCTGCTTTCTTGAAAATAAATGAGCAGTCTGTAGGTCTATATATTAAATTTCATCATCTGATTGCAGATGCATGGACTATTATTACCTTTGGTAATGATTTTATGGCGTTTTATAAAACTATTACTGAAGGTGGCGAGATTGATAAAATTGAAAATCCATCTTATTTTGATTACATTGAGAAAGAACGTCAATATCTAGCTTCAGAGCGTTTTATTAAAGATGAAACTTTTTGGCTTGATCAATATAGTAACATTCCTGAATTAAAAACATTAAAGCCACGGAAAATGGAAAATGAAAATAAAGAAGCAAAAAGAAAAACATATTTATTACCTGATAAATTAGCTGGGAAAATTAGACAACATTGCAGAGAACACCGAACCTCTATTTTCAGTTTATACTTAAGTGCCATGGCTTTATATTTTAATAGAACTCGTGGAGATGATGAAGTTGTTTTTGGAACTCCAGTACTAAATCGTTCAAATGTTAAAGATAAAAAAACATATGGTATGTTCATTAGTACTGCACCAATTAAAGTAACTATAGATGATAGTCAAGATTATAATACTTTCGCAGAAACAATTAATACTCAATGGTTAGCATTATTAAAACATCAAAAATATCCTTATTCTCTCTTGCTCCAAAAACTAAAAGAGAAACATATTGATTTTAAAAAGTTATATGATGTGGTTATTTCATATCAGAATGCTAAATTTATTAAAAGTAAAAGTGAATATCAGCAAGAAGGTCGTTGGCATCAATGTGGTTATCAAATGGAATCGCTAAATATTCATATTAATGATCGTGAAAGTGATGGAGATCTCATTATTGATTATGATTATCTAACCGACTTATTTTATGAAAAAGAAATTGATTTTTTACATAATCATGTTATTAGTTTATTATGGCATTCAATTGACAATCCTGCCAGAAAATTACCTTATATTGAGATGATTTCAGAAATTGAAAAAGAAAAAATATTATATAAATTTAACGATACAACAACAACCTACCCTAGAAATATGACTGTACAAAGTTTGTTTGAAGAACAAGTATTGAAATATCCTGAAGCTCCTTGCCTTATTTTCGAAGGACAACAGCTCACATATAATCAATTTAACAAAAAAGCAAATAAACTAGCTAGATATCTTAGAGAAAATGGTATTAGCTCAAATGATATAGTTAGTGTGCTAATTCCTCGCTCTTTTGAGCTAATGATTGCTATTATGGGTATTATAAAGGCAGGTGCTTCATACTTGCCAATGGATCCTGAATATCCTGTTAATAGAATTAACCTAATTTTAGAAAATAGTGATACAAAAATGTTATTGACACATTCTTCAATTATTAAAGACCAGCTTATTTGCAAACATATTCATAGGGTTGATCAATTAGATTTAGAAAATTATGAAACAAGCAATCTAGTTAATAATAATTCACCGAATGACTTGATTTATACAATATACACTTCAGGAACAACAGGTATTCCTAAAGGAGTAATGATTGAACATCAACCATTAATCAACTTTATTTATGGCATTAAAGGCTTGTTAAGTTTTACAAATAAAAGTAGAGTCCTTTCAGTTACCTCTACAACTTTTGATATTTTTGTTTTTGAAAACTTTACATCTTGGCTATCAGGTTCATGTGTTGTTCTTGCTAATGAAACACAGCAAAAGAATCCTCTTTTATTAAAAAAACTTATTGTTGAAAATACTGTTGATAAAATACTAACAACTCCATCTCGAATGAAAATGTTAATGAATGAAAAAACATATAATAATTTCTTGGTAAATATTACTGTTATTATGCTTGGTGGTGAAGTATTACCAGGTTCCCTATATTCAAAATTAAGAAAAGAAACCACAGCAAAAATCTTTGATGGATATGGTCCTACTGAAACTACTATTGGTGTTACCTTTAAAGAAATAAATAGAACCATTAACATTGGTAAACCAATTGCAAATACTAAAATATACATATTAGATAAACATAAAAATTTACTCCCAATTGGAGTACCTGGAGAAATGTATATCGGCGGAGAATGCTTATCCAGAGGTTACTTAAATGATGACAACTTAACACAAGAAAAATTTGTAAATAGCCCATTTAATAAAAAAGAAAAATTATATCGTACAGGTGATTATGCTAGATGGTACTCACAAGGTGAAATCGAATATATTTGTAGGATTGATTCACAAATAAAAATAAATGGTCATCGTATTGAATTACAAGAGATTGAACGATCAATAGCAGGATTTAATGGGATAAGCGATGTTGTTGTTATTGATTTTGATGATGCACACCATAACAAGTATTTGTGCGCTTATTTAATATATGATGAAAACATATCCTTACACTCTTTAAGAAATGCTTTAAAAGAAAAATTACCACGTTATATGATTCCATCATATTTTGTTAGAATTGATCAGATTCCTATAACTTTAGGTGGCAAGCTTGATAAAAAACGATTACCAGAGCCAAATACTCATAAAGACTTTAAGAAAAAAACAATTGCCCCTCGTAATAAGACTGAAAAATTACTACATACAATTTGGTGTGATCTTTTAAAATCTGATTCCATTGGGATTGATGATGATTTCTTTGAAATGGGAGGAGATTCTCTAGCAGCTATTCAGATGGTATCTTTTCTATATACACATAAAATCACTGTGTCGATTCAAAACATTTATGATTTCCCCACCCTTAGAACACTTTGTCACTTAGTTGTTGAGAATAAAGAAAAATTAAAAACTTCAAGAAAATCTAAAAACACAACATTTTCAAGTTCTCATATATGCTTTGAAAAAACACCATTATCAGAATTAATAGAAACAAATAAACTTGCAAAAATTGATTCAGCTGCAATTACATACGTTCCAGAAGATATTGTTGAAACATTAGATTTCCATAAAAAACCAACATTATTTAATTATATGGAAACAGAACAAGGAAATATTGGTTTATTTGCCATACCTATTTCAAGTAGAGATTTATATAGTAATAAAAAAACACTGGTTTCATTATGTCAACAAACAATAACTATAGCACAGAAATTAGGAGCGAAGGTTGTTTCTCTAACCGGTTTAATTCCTTCAGCCACATCATATGGATACGACTTAGAAAAAGTTCTTAGAAAAGAACCTCTCAGTGCAAAAATAACAACAGGACACTCTACAACAGCAGCTTCAGTTGTACTATCAATTGAGAGTTTACTAAAACATAGTAATAGAAATATTGTTAATGAGAAAGTTGCTTTTGTTGGATTAGGTTCCATTGGAACATCCGTAGCTAAATTATTGTTATCTGTATTACCTCACCCCGCTTCTCTTACATTATGTGATATATATCAGCGAAGTGATTTTTTATATGACTTTAGAAAAAATATTGAAACTCGTCTTTCTTATGAAAATGATATTTTAATTGCTATCTCAAATGGCTCTACATTACCAGATGAAGTATATGAAGCAACTTTGATTATAGGTGCCACAAATGTTCCAAATATATTAGATATTAGTAAAATTAAACCAGGTACTTTAATCATTGATGACTCTGGTCCTCATTGCTTTAACAAAGAAGATGCTATTAAACGACTACATGAAAAAAATGATATATTATTTACTGAAGGTGGTGTGCTAGAAGCCAATAAAGTTATCAATAAGCGTATTTATTTACCACCAGAAATTAGAGATAACGTATTAAGCTCTTACTCACAACAATTTGCTAGTGATAAAGATATTACAGGGTGTATTCTGTCTAGTTTACTTTCTTCAAAATATGATACTTTACAACCGGTTTTAGGCATAAGTAAACTAAGTGAATGTATTAGAAATTATAAATTACTAAATGAACTTCAATATTCAGGAGCAATGCCTCATTGCGACAACTATATTCTTCCCATAGACTTAATTAAAGATTTTACAAAGAATTTTGGGGGAAATTGAGGTAAATATATTAATTGGAGATAAAAAATGGTTAGCTTAGATTTTTCATTTGTTCTACTTCTTATATCAACTCTATTAGTTATAGCGTTATTTGGTTTGATTATGAGAATAAAAAAGAAGTCTCAGATTCATTATGTATTCTTACTAATGGTTGTGGCAATTTTTATTTGGAATGTTGGTCATATTCTTGAGGTTGTTACCGCAATTAGAGATGGATACACTACTATGACCTATGTTTATATTTACTATTTTGGTGTTTGTTTTGTTCCATTGACTATTTTATTTACAGGTCTTATTTTTGTTAGAACAAAGTTAAAATTTACATTTAGGTATATTGTCCTACTTATTTTCCCTATTGTTGATTATCTTCTGTTACTCACTAATAACTACCATCATTTATTCTTTATAGAATACTCTATATTTAATGACCAAGTTGTCCTTGGAAATTATTTTATTATTCATACCATTGGGTCTTATATCTATATTGGTGTTGGGCTATATTATTTAATTTCATTTACTATTAAAAATTCTGGATTTTTCTCTAGACAGTCAGTACTAATAATAACTGGCGTTATTGTTCCCCTATCAATTAATTTTCTTATTTCTTTTAACATTATTGAATTACCAGTATTCTACACACCTATTTCATTTTCTATTTCAATTCTCTGTTTTGCTTTAGCAATATTTAAATTTCAATTTCTAAACATTTCACCAATTGCTTTGCAACGAATAGTAGATTTAATATCCGATAGTTTTATAATAGTAAATAATGACTACCAAATTATCGACTATAACCAAGCGTTTATAGATACTTTTAAAAATAGTTTACCATTGAAAAGAAAAGATAATTTACTAGAGATATTTGATTCCACATCTCTTGGTAATAAACACAAAGACCAAATAATTACTTATAATGAAAAAGCAATTATTAATAAAGTAACAGAAAAATATGAGGAACATTTTACTGATGAATTTATTGACAAGTTTTTCTCTGTAGAAATTACTCCTATCTACTCTAGTGATATTTATCTTGGTACAATTATTCTTCTAAAAGATATTACCCAAAGCAAAAGAGACCTTGAAACAATCCAAAGCAATCATACTATTATTATGGAACAAGAAAGACTTGCTTCTTTAGGACAATTAATAGGTGGAATTGCTCACAATTTAAAAACACCAATTATGACCATATCCGGTGGTTTAGAAGCCATTCGTGAATTTGCCACTGAATATGATGAGTCAATTGAAGATAAGGAAGTTACTAAAGAAGATCACCACGCAATTGCAGCAGATTTACTTGAGTGGACTAATAAAATTAAACCCTACTGTTCCTATATGTCAGACATCATTTCAGCTGTTAAAGATCAGACAGTTAACTTAAATTACTCAACCACAAGCAGTTTCACACTTAGTGAACTACTAAAAAGAGTAGAATTATTAATGAAACATGAATTGAAAAAATATCGTTGTCAGTTAAATATTCAATCTGAAATAGGTATGTTAACAGAATTTAAAGGAGGAGTAAATAATCTGGTTCAAATATTTGATAACTTGATTGTAAATGCTATTCAATCATATGATAAAGAGCAAGGAACCATTGATTTAAAAATCAAACAAAAAGATGATCAAATCATTTTTTCAATAAAAGATTATGGAATGGGAATTTCTCCAGAAGTACAAAAAAAATTATTTAAAGAAATGTTAACAACAAAAGGAAAAGATGGCACAGGGTTAGGATTGTATATGTCTTATTCAACTATTAAAGGGCGATTTAGTGGCGAAATGTGGCTTCACTCTACTTTAGGAAAAGGAAGCACCTTCTATATCTCAATTCCTTATTATAAGGTAGCTGAAAAATCAGAATAAATCTCTTATCTATATTATAAGTACTAATACATTACATTTTATAAATGTACCATTTACATGTTGCTAATTCATACTTCATTTCATAAACACGTTTACTATTGTTAATAACACTCATCACTTTATAAATATACATTCTATTTCCAGCTAAACGTTCTTCATTACGTTCTAATATTTTATTAATTTTCACAATATGAATCTGCTCATCTTTTCCAACAAACTTATATTTTATGGGTGATATTTTTCCATCTTTATTACTCACACAAATCATGTCTACACTTTTCATTAATATCTTCATTAATTTTTCCTGTCTATAATAAGCTTGTCATCATAGGGTACTCTTCATGTATTCCCCCATTAATATTCTTAATTCCGCTTTCAATAAAACTAGCCCTCTTAATAGTTTGGCTACCATACTTTACTCTTAATAAATCAATATGTTTATTTAATCGTCTCTTTTTTTCTAAATTTTTCTCATCAAATATACTTTTTTGATAAATCTCTGCCGTATTTAGCATGGTCACTCGTACCCCAAAATGTCTGATTGGCCCTTCATCCCATATTTCTTTAAATAATTCCATCGCTATTTTATAAATAGTATTTGTATTATCAGTTGGTGTAATTAACTTACGTTGTCTCCCCTGTCCTCCACCTTGTGAAGCACGGTGATAAGAGACATGTACCACATGGCACATCATATTATTAGCTCGTAGGCGAAGAGCAACCATTTCTGTAAGAGATAATATAAATAATGAAGCATATCTAATATCATCAACATCAAAAGGTGTTGTGGTAGAATTTCCAATCCCTTTAATTTTTCGACTATCTTTTTTTACAGGAGAGGAATCTAGCCCATTTGCATAATGCCATATTAATCTACCATGACTTTTCATCATTAAACTAAGAAATTCAATGTCAGTTTTTGCTAACTGTCCAATAGTATTAATCCCATATTTACGCAGTTTTTTATTAGTTGCTCGCCCAACCATAAAAAGTTCATTTACTGGTAGTGGCCACATTTTCTCCATTATTTCATCTTCAAATAATGTGTGAACCTTATTTGGTTTTTCTAGTTCAGAACCCATTTTGGCCAGTAATTTATTTGTTGAAATACCAATATTCACAGTAAACCCAAGAGTTTTATAAATAGTATTTTTTAATTGATATGCAATAGTTAAAGGATCTTTACAAGATAATTCCATAAAGCACTCATCCACACTAAATCGTTCTACTTTTTCTGAAAAAGTTTGAATAATTGACATCATTTCATCAGAACATGCCATATATAATTGATAATTAGGCGATACAATGGTTAATTTAGGACATGCTCGTAGCGCCTCAAATAGAGGTTGCCCTGTTTTTACACCTGCTTTTTTTGCTTTTAACGATTTTGCTAGAATAATTCCTTTTCGTTTACTCTTATCTCCTCCAATAGCAGAAGCTATGTTTCGCAAATCAATATTGCTACCATGTTGTAAGTCATATACTGCCTGCCAGCTCAAATAAGCACTGTTAGCATCAATATGAAAAATATACTTTTTCATGCTGTCCTCCTGCTAATAGTATAGCGAACATATGTTCGCTTGTAAAGTGGTTATCGCCCTAAATATTTGAAAATAAGATATATATACATACCTGTCATAATTATAAGACCTGGCATAAATGTACTCATATTACGTAGAGATATATTACTTGATTGTTTAACTTTCATGACAGTATTTGTTGTTTGGCTTTTTAAAAGATATAGCAAACTAAAAACTACACCTCCACTAATAATTGCAATAATACTAAAAGCCACCACTGTTCCAATAATCATACTTGGAGCTTGATTAAATATTATTGAAAAATCTGTTGATATTTCCATTCCTTCTGGTAATATTTTTAAAGCTACATATGAAATTAGTACTGCTGTTGCATTATTGGTAAAATGAGCTAGAATACCTGCAAAAATAGAATTAGTCCTGTATACGATATAACAAATTACCAGTGATAAAACAAATACTCCTACAATCTTTTCAAAATTAAAATGAAATAAGGTGAAAAGAATAGAGATTAGTATCATGCTTTTTCTTAACCCAATTTTTTCAACAGAAGACCATAATGCCCCACGAAATAGCATTTCTTCACATACAGCGGCAACTAGTCCAATAATTAATACGCTTAATAATAGTGATGGAACATCACTTGGTATAGGAATAGCTGGTAAAATATTTTTCTGAAATAAAAGATGAACTATAATAGCACTAATGAAACTTAGAGATAAACTAACAGGAATCATAAACCACATAGTTACAACAATAATTAACGAATGTATCCAACTAGTTTTTTTTATTTTTAAATTTTCTTTAATATCTTTTTTAAAAAATAAAATAAAGATTATAGCTGGTAATAATATAATACCTACCTCAACTATAACTCCCTCAATATAATAATTATCAAACAGATCAAAAAAGTAAACGAGTAAAAACAACACCTCTGTTACAGAAAAAATAATGCCACCTTGGAGCAGTGTTAATTTTTTCTTGTCCACTTATTTCTCCTTGTGTTCCATTGTTGGTATTTTAATTATAAATGTACTGCCTTCATTTAATTTAGTATTTAACTCAATTTTACCTTTGTACTCTTCTACAATACTTTTCACAATAGATAATCCTAAACCATAGCCTTTTTTAGCACTACTCCTTGCCCTATCCACCCTATAAAAGCGTTCAAACACTTTATGTTTTTCTTCTTCACTAATTCCTATTCCTGTATCTGATATTTCTAATACTGAATAATTAGAATCCTCATATAATCTTATTTTCACAGTGCCATTTTCTGTATATTTTAATGCATTATCTATAATTGATGATACTAATTGATGTATGTCGGTTTTATCTCCTTTTATAAAAGTATTCATTAGTGATGATTCAATTTCTATTTTTTTGTTATTAAATTTTACTTCAAATTCCTTTAATATAATATCTATCTCGTCTGCTAAATTAATTACCTCATAGATAATTGTATTATCTTCACTATCTTTTCTTGATAAAAACAACAATTTATTAACTAAACTACTCATCCTATTTGTTTCTTGATTAATGTTATCTACCCATTTTCTATGTTCACCAACTGTTTTATTGTTATCTTCAGAAACAATTTCCATATTAGTCTTTATGGCACTTATTGGCGTTCTAAGTTCATGTGAAGCATCACCTACAAATTGTTTTTGTTTTTCCCATGCTTTTTTAATGGGCTCAATCGCTTTTTTTGTCATTATTAAATTACCAATTAACACTAAAAAGATTGCACCAAGAAAAATGAAAGCTAATTCTCTTATAATAGATGCAATAATTTCTCGTTCTTGAGTAGCTTCTACAAAATAGTACTTAGTTGTTTCCGTTATAACAAAAAAGGAAATAAAGTATTTTTCTCCTAGTTGAACATATTTCATATCTTTATCATTATTTTTCACAAGTTCATATAGGATTTCTTTATCCTCTGTAGTTAATATATTATTATATGTTTTATCATCTTCAATCAAACCGTTTTCATCTGCTTCAATAACTATTAATGCGCCTCCTAAAACTTTTTGTGTACCATCAACTTGAGACATTCCTTTTGATTCAAAGGCTTCATCATAAGGTTTAAATTCAGTACCACTTTCAATAACTTTTCTAATATTTGTTACCTGTCTTGTAAATGTGGCTCTCATTGAAAAATATACAAAAGTAAATACTACTAATAAAATAGCCATAATAATTCCTAAATTAATTAATGTTAATTTTATACGTAGCTTTTTAAACAATTATTTTTCCTCTTTCAATTTGTAGCCTAGTCCTCTTATGGTTTCAATAGAAATATTAGAGCCCTTAATTGCCACTTTTTTCCTTATATTATGAATATAGATTTCAACAATTGTTAAATCAGATTCAGAATTAAATCCCCAAATTTTATCAAATATTTTATCTTTAGACATTATAAATCCTTTATTCAGAATTAAATATTCAAGTAACTGACCTTCTTTAAATGTTAGCTTGCTTTGTAAATTGTTTATTTTAACCATTAAAGATGAGGGTGTGAATTCAACATTACCAATGGTAATAACATCAATATCATGAATATCATTTTCTTTTCTTCTAAGTAGCGCTCTTATTCTTGCTAGAAGTTCTTCTGTGGAAAAAGGCTTTACTAAATAATCATCTGCTCCATGATCTAATCCTTCAACCTTGTCAGTAATCCCATCCATTGCAGTTAAAAAGATTATAGGAGTTTTTAATCCTTCTTTTCTAATTCCTTTTAAAACTTCCACTCCATTTAGTGATGGTAACATTCTATCTAATATTATTACATCGTAAATACCCAATAAAGCATTATCAAGGCCATCTTCTCCATCATAAAAAACATCAACCTCATATTTGTGTTTTTTTAAAATATGTGCCAATGCATCTGCTATATTAATTTCATCTTCAATAAGTAATAATCGCATGTTTTATCTCCCTTTTTCCCATTATATCACTTTTATAAAAATAAAAAATAATATTTTCTTAAGGTTTATTTAAGGTTTATCCTTGATAATAAGTTTAAATAACTATATATGGAGGAGAATAATTTTGAAAAAGAAGAGATTTAAAAAAATTATAATATGGACAATTATCGTTGTTCTATTAGCAGTTATAGGTTTTTTTGGTTATAAATATATAACTAATAATGATGCTACAACCACTGATGGAGCTACTACATTAACAAAAAGAACAGCTACTGTTCTACTTGGAGATGTAGGACAAACAATTTCGTCTTCAGGACCACTAGAGGCTAGCGAAACAACTAATTATAGAATAGCTACACCTGGTGAATTAGTAACATTAAATGTAAAAGATGGCGATTTTGTAAATAAAGGAGATTTACTAGCATCGCTAAGTACTACTGATTTAGATGAAGTAGTAGAAAATTATGATAGTCAAATTGAAAACAATAACGGAAATATAGATTCAGTTAATGATGATATTTCAGATTTAGAAGATAGTATTTCAGATGTCTATGAAAACATAACTGAAAAACAAGATGAAAAAACTGATTTACAAGTTGAAATTAATGAGCATATTGTTAGTAAAGATGATTTAACAATTTACTCTCCTATCTCAGGTATTGTATTTGATGTACGCGTAAACGAAGGTGATGTTGTAAATAGTGGTACTATTTTAGCAACTATCTCAGATACAAATGTATATGAAGTTGAACTTGCAATTAGTGCAAAAGTTTTAGAAGATGATATACAAACAAATTATGTTTACTATAAAAACACTAGATTTGATGGTGAGCTTATTTCTTATGCTGATTTTACTTATATGGATGAATTTGGCAAAGAACTTGTTGATGTAGTTATTCAATTTACTATGGAAACAGGAATACCAGAAGGTGAAAAAGTTAGAGCAATAATTACAGTAGAGAATATTAGTTATAGTTCAGTAACTGAAAGAGCTCCACATTATGCAATCAGCGAAAATGTAATTTCTAGTTTACAAGGTGAAATAACATCACTTAATCTTTTTGCAAAAAAACTAGTTAATGAAGGAGATGTTTTAGCTTCATTAGATTCTTCATATGTTGATGATAAAATTGAAATATTAAATAATCAAATAGATTCGATAGATGATCAAATAGAATCATACTATAGTCAAATTGATTCATATAACGACCAAATTGATAGTAAAAATAGTATTATTAGTGATTACGAATCAACTATTGAAGATATTTTACAGTCAATTGCTGATTTACAAGATGAGTATGATGAACTTCAAGTAACAGCTGATTATAACGGTGTTGTAACGAATATTGCAGTATCTGTTGGAGACACAGTAACTACAAACACAACATTATTTACACTTATTTCAATGGATGCACCCGAAATAACAATATCAATTGATGAATTAGATATTTCTAGGGTTGAAATCGGAATGGATGCAACTGTAATAATTGATGCTTTAGGCAGTACAGCAAGAACACCAGTATTAGCAAAAGTTACAAAGATCTCTCTTATAGGGCAAAGCCAAGGTGGTGTAACAACCTATAATGTAACAGTGGCCTTAGAAGAAGATGTTGAAGGGCTTATGATAGCAATGAACGCAACTGCAACTATTTTTGTTGATAATAGCGTAAATACTTTATATGTTCCAATTGAAGCCATAACCATGAAGGGTGGCGTTAGTTACGTATACGTTGAAACTGGTGGAACAGAAACACCTGATCTTCCTACCTCTGATACTGGAGCGACAAGAGGAAAAGGTGGAGGTGTTGATACTTCTACTATGACAGAAGAAGAAATTGCTGCTTTTAAAGAAAAAATGGCTACATCTGATTTAACCGAAAGTGATATTGAACAAATGCAATCATCTGCAAATTCTTTAGAAGAATATTATATTGGTACAGCTTTAATTGAAGTAACAACTGGAGTATATAACGAATCATTTATTGAAATTACAAGTGGTTTAGAAAAAGGTCAAATCGTTGTATTACCACCTACCTACACAACTGAAGCTACTACAAAAGAAGTTGATCCAACTAGTCTTTTAGGAGATTCAACAACTAGAATACCTGGAATGGGTGGCGGTGGAAAATAATGGCTGCTTTAGTAGAAATGAAAAACTTAAAAAAAACATATAAGATGGGAGAGACATACGTTAAAGCTCTTGATGGAATTGATTTAACAATAGAAAAAGATGAATTCGTTTCAATCATAGGCCCTTCAGGAAGTGGTAAATCAACTCTTATGAATATGATTGGTTGCCTAGATGCTCTTGACGAAGGAACATATCACCTAGAAGGAATAGATGTATCTGAATTAAGTGGTAATAAATTAGCAATGATTAGAAGTACAAAAATAGGTTTTATATTTCAAGGCTTTAATCTTCTATCAAAGCTTACTGCATTAGAAAATGTTGAAATGCCACTAATTTACCAAAATTATTCTCATAAAAATAGAAAGAAAAAGGCAATTGAGGCTTTAGAGAAAGTAGGCTTAGGTGATAGGCTTCACCATAAGCCCACTGAACTCTCAGGTGGACAACAACAGCGAGTAGCAATAGCAAGAGCTCTTGTAGCAGATCCTCCTATTATTTTAGCAGACGAGCCAACTGGTAATTTGGATTCTAAATCAGGAAAAGAAATAATGGATATGTTAGTTGATTTGCACAAACAAGGAAACACCATAATCCTTATTACTCATGATACCTATATTGCAAATACAGCGCGAAGAAAAATCGTATTAAAAGATGGAAAAATTACTGAAGATGTGGAGGTGAGCTAATGGGTTTTATATTAGCACTAAAAATGGCAATAGCCAGTATAATAAGCAATAAAGGACGAACATTCCTCACCATGCTAGGCGTAATAATCGGTGTAGCTGCTGTTATAGCTGCAACAGGTTTTGCAATGGGTAGTACAGCAAGTATTACTAGTTCCATTGAAGGTTTAGGCGCTAACACTCTAACTGTAACCTTATATAACAAGGGAACTAATAGAGATTTGTCTTATGATGAGTTTATAGAATTTACAGAAGAAAACGCTGAATATATAGAAGCAGTTTCTCCAACAGTAACAGGAAATGCTACAATAAAATATGAAACTGAATCTTATGATAATTCTCAAATAATTGGAACCAACGCTGCATATGAAATAGTAAAGGATTCCCATGTTCAAGAAGGACGATATATTTTAGATCTTGATTTGGAGTTTCGCCAAAAGATTGCTGTAATTGGTACTGCTGTTGTAAACAACTTATTTGATAGTAAAGAGGAAGCACTAGGCGCATATATAAAAATTGATGGAACACCTTTTAAAGTTGTAGGAATTCTCGATGAAAAAGAAGGAGGGCAAGAAGGTAGCTCAGATGATGTTATCCTAATACCTCTAACAACAGCACAACGAATGTTTTCAAGTGCAAAAATCAATAATTTTACAATATTAGTTCCTGATAGTGATTTGGTTAATGAAACTGTAGTAATTTTAGAAACATTTTTAACAGATTTCTATGGTACAGATGATTCATATAGAGTATTTAATCAAGCAATGGTATTAGATACACTTTCAGAAGTTACAAACTCATTAGCTTTAATCCTTGGTGGGATAGCAGTTATTTCATTACTAGTTGGTGGAATAGGTATAATGAATATTATGCTAGTATCCGTTACAGAGAGAACAAGAGAGATTGGTATTAGAAAAGCAATAGGCGCAAAACGTTCTAGCATTATGACACAATTTATTATTGAAGCTGTGGTGGTAACTGGTTTAGGTGGTTTAACAGGAGTACTAATTGGTGTACTGTCAATTCAGTTAATAATATCTAGATTCGTACCTCCAATAATAGACACCACATGGGTATTTGTATCATTTGGATTTTCATTAGTTATCGGTCTAGTTTTTGGTATTTTCCCAGCATTAAAAGCTGCGAACTTAAATCCAATAGAAGCATTACGATCTGAATAATATATTACTAACATAACAAATAATTATCTAAAGCACCCTCGTATTAAAAAACAGGGTGCTTTTACTTATAATCACATTAGTCAATTGCTATTCAATGATTATTAAACTTCTTGTTTGTTAAGATATGCTTGATATAGTATTTCTCCCGCTCCTTCTCCCATGGCCATCATAGTTCTAGTTAGTCGACATGAAGAAGCCACAATATGAGAAAAAGAAGACCCCCGGCTTACCACAACTAAATTACCAAATTCTTTAGTAAGCACACATTCTTTTGGAATACCATATGGTTTATCTAATTCAACTGTACCTTTCGTATTGCTCTTCCCATGAGTATCTAGGGCATGATCTGCCTTACAAAGAATATTTTCTATATATGTATCTTGGTAAATATCATTTTCCGTTAGAACAGTTCGACCAATTAAACGATATGACTCCCTAACTCCAACCATTTTGAATATATGACTAATTCGCTTTGATTCAAACCCTTTATGGGTAGCTAAAAACTCAAAATATGCATAAGTCCTAGAATAGAGAAAATACTTTCTGTCCTCTTCTAACAAGTTCATATATTCATTTCCATCCATAGTTGGTAGTAAGTTAACACATAAATCTCCATTAGGATATTGATTAATTGATGGAACCAATTTATAACTGCTGATTCTATCCATCCACTTTCTTGTATTTTCATTGTGGTATTCCAAAGGCATTTTATATGGCTTTTTTTTGTTTGTCTGTTGTAATCTAAAAACTTGTGTTACTCCATTGATAATAGGTGAAGGATTTTTTGGAGCAGATGGTTCTTTATATAAATCAAAAGCATCTTCTCCAAAAGCTGTACTACAATTTGCCATTCTAGTTAATACTATATCCCCTGTACAATCAGCAAAGTAACTTCCGTTGACCATGATTTTTTCATTAGTTTCTTTGTTTTCTATTGTAATACTATCAATATGACCGCTATGATATGAAACATCTATTAATTTATGTTGATATAATAATAGAAGATTAGGATAAGTTGTTAGTATTGTTTCCATAGTTGCTGCCATTGCATCTGGTTCAAATGTAAATCGTCTCCATTTTTCTTTAGTAAGTCCACTTCTTCTTAACGTACTCTCATATGAATCCTTATTAGTAATTGTTGAAAACCCATATGGTGTTTCTTTATTAACAGATCCTATAGTCTGGCTTATACCACCTTGCTTAGTTGTTAATAAATGTTTAGCTAATTGATAATGAATTCCTTTACCTGCTACCCCTGGTTCCCAAGTATTTACTCCTCCTATTGTAGAAGTTCCACCTAATTGATTGTATTGTTCAATTAAAATAACGGTTTCATTTTGATTTAATTTTGACAACAAAGAAGAGCACAGCCCAAATCCAGTGGCTCCTCCTCCAATAATTACAAATGTTCCATTTATATTTTTAATATGTTTACCTCATTTTTATTAATACAATTCCATAACCTTTGAAAGTATCTTTAGGTATTGTGACTTCTATACCTGTTTCATTCCTTTTTAATAGAACTTTCTTTGCATCTTCAAATTCAGGAGAAATTATTTGGCCACTTTCAAGATCATAATTTGGATAGTCAATAATAGTTATTTTAATTTCTTCATTTTTTTCTTTACAGTCTTCCATGAAATATTTAATAGTATCACTATGACCAATGTCTTTTTTATCTGTAGATAATGTGTCATTAGCATTTAGTATATGAAGTAATAAATATTTATCATCATGGGAAAAGTATACTTGTGTTAGATATAGTTCATTTGTGTTTTTTTCTTTAATTGTTAATAAATTCTCTGGTAATAAAGCTCTAAGCATATCTCCTTGATTTTTTGTCATTTGTTCTGTAATTAATTTTGGTTTTTTTGTGCGAAGTTCAGTTCCAAACCAACGATCCACATTGAATGTTTCATAATAGTCTTCAGCAAAGGGAGTAAGTGATGTAAAATAGATATCTCCTAAATTCTCATCATTACCATCAACATCTAATGCTGTGTTAATCATTAAAGCTTTATTAATTTCTTCTTTGTCTCTATAGTTACCAAATTCATCTTTAATCCCGGGAACTCCAAAGATTAATAAGTTTCCTCCATCTTTAACATACTTATTTAGTTTTTTAAGCATATCATTTGACATCATTCTAACATCTGGTAATAGAATTGTTCCAAATTGCATGAAATCTTCATCTTGATAAACCATATCTGGAATTAACCCATTAAATAGTGCTCCTTGTGCATAAGCCATAAACATATTAATTGACTGAGATTTAAACTCATCTGTATATTGCCAAGAATCATGGGGATAATATATGGCAAAATCACTTTGTTTTTGCTGGTTTTGTAATACATCCCAATGTTTTTTTTCAAAATTTCTAAAGGTTTTTTCAGTAGCTGTCATATCCTTACCTTCAGGAGTAAATAATACTAATTGTCCAAAAAACTGTGCCAATGCCCAAGTAAAATAATATGAGTCATATCTATCAGGATAAAACATGGACATACTTGGTACTTTGTTCTTTCGTCCCATGGCGTATCGATGAATGGCTTCTGTAAACCATCTAGGCCATGAATATTTAATAATACTTGAGAAACAATTTTCTTGAAATACCCAGTCCCAAATATCACTACAAACATCAAATGGGTAAGATGTTGGATTTGTGTTAATAGTATTAGACACATAATTTGGTCTTATTAATGATAATCCTAAACTTTTGAAATGTTCATTTACATCTCGTTGAAATCGCTCAGTTGATTGTCGCTTAAATTTTACCCATGCTACAAATACTTTATTGTCATAATCATTATAAAAGTCATCCCACTCATCTGGTTGTGGTATCTCATATCCTGTTTGATCTCTAAATTGAGTACGACAATATTCACAAGTACAAGCATTCCAATCGCCAAAGTACTGAACATCATCAGTCATAATACCGTCTACTTTTGTTTCTAAATATAGTATCTCTAAGTAATCAAAATATGCTTTTCTATATTTTTCATTGTTAAAGCACATACAAAATCCTTTGTAGCGACTTCTAGCATACTCACCTGTACGTCCATCAATTTGCCTAAATGCACTTGTGAAATTATCATTAACAACATTTCTAATATTATCCCATGAATCAATTGAACTGTGTCTCTTTGCCAAAGTACGCTCAAAGAAATCCCATTCATCTTGATTTTGTGGATCAAATGTTAAATGAGATGAATGGTGTTCTACTACTTGAATATCATATTTATGGCAAGCTATTACCATTTTACGTAATGCCTCATTAATAACAGCCCAATGTTCAAACATAGTCCATCTAAAATGAGTACATGAAAAAGTTATAACAATATTAATTCCCACATCCGCATATGTTTTTGCTTTTTTATCAAAGTCTTCTTGTGTAAATTGAAAAATTTCTTCATCGTTATACCAAAAAAACCCAAACTTTGCATCCCACTTATTCATAAACTACCTTCTTTCAATCACTTGATGATAAATATTTGGTATAGAAACTTTATGGTCTAGAGAAAAATGAAAACCTGTTCCCCCTTTACTAACTGGACGATTAACAATATTTTTTCTAGGTCGATAATAATACTCATAATCATCATAAGTTAGTTTTCTCTTATAATCTCCTAATTTAATTAAATCAAAATTTGCTGTGGTAATATCAAAAACTTTATATCCTAAGTTTCTAGAAATTGATAGTGCTTTTAAAAATACTTCAGGTCCAATAACTGCAGATCCAAAGTTTAAAAATACACCTTTATCCATTTGTGCAACTGAATAACAAATTCTCTTAAAATCCACACCACTAGTAACGCCAATGGCTCCCATTTTACAACTTGGATGTTGATGTATTATATCTGTTCCTAAAGCAATATGATAAGTGGCCATTACATTGTTTTTATATGCTTGATATATGACACAATCATCTTTATATGGAAACATTTCTGGATTTTGTTCAATATATACAGCTAGGCTCTCCCCATAACCCATCCCTAATAAAGCACCTTTATTTATTGCCTCATTCATCCATTTGCCAGTTTCTTCCCACATACCAAAGGAACCATCTTCAATGGCTGTTTTAACATCTTCACTTGTTCCTCCGTTATATGCAAGTTCAAAATCATGAATAGAACCTGCTCCATTGCTTGAAATGTGAGTAATAATTCCCTCTCTCATCAAAGCAATTAAATAACGTGATAAATTGTTTTTAATAACATGAGCACCCATGGATAAAATAACGGGAGCTCCTATTTTTCTAGCAGTTATAATCTTATCAATTAATGTAGTAAAGTCCCTATCTTCAAATCTCTCATATTTATTATCTACTGGATTCATCTGTGTATCAATAGTAACTAAGTTAGTGCGCTCGCTAACTGAATAAGTAGTAATAGAACGAAAGTCTAATTGATTATATTTCATATTATAATCCTTTCATGAATAAAAAAGTTTCATCATTAAAAAATCCCATGCCTTCATGTTTAAAATCAGGATATACTTTAATCTCTTTTTTACATGTCATTTTATTATATGCTGCAAAACAAGTAGATGGTGGGCATATATTGTCTAACAATCCAATGCCAACAAGAGTCTCTGCCTTAATTCGTTTTGAAATATTTTGTAAATCTATATATCCTAATTGATAAAAAACTTCATCTTCTTTTTTATGTTCTGGATCAAACATTCTAAAAAAGTAACGTAATTCATCATATGCATCAACATCTAGATCCATATCCCATATACGTTTATAGTCACATAAAAATGGGTGTAATGGTGCGGCTTTTTTAATTCTAGGTTCCAATGCAGCACAAGCAATTGTTAGTGCTCCGCCTTGAGAGTTTCCGTAACATCCAACTCTATTTTCATTTACATCATCCATGTCCATAACTATTTGTGCTAAACGAGCACAATCTAAATAAATATGAGCAAACATCATATTTTCTTTATTATCTAATAACCCTCTAAC
>JAUUZV010000122.1 GCA_030592085.1 Clostridia bacterium
TATTTGAAATTTTAGAAGAAGGTCCTGGTTTTCCATTTTTCTTACCTAAAGGAATGATAATTAAAAATCTCCTTGAAGATTATTGGAGAGTTGAACATGTTAAAAAAGGATATCATGAAATTCAAACACCTATGATTTTAAGTAGAAAATTATGGGAGCAGTCAGGACATTGGGAAAACTATAAAGATAATATGTATACAGTTGAAATTGATGAAAATGATTTTGCTATTAAACCAATGAATTGTCCAGGTGGAATGTTAGTATATAAACAAAAATTACATTCATATAAAGAATTTCCATTGAGAGTTGGTGAATTAGGTTTAGTACATAGACATGAACTTTCAGGAACTCTTCACGGTCTTATGAGAGTGCGATGTTTTACACAAGATGATGCTCATATATTTATGACAGAAGATCAAATTGAAAATGAAGTAATAAATGTTATTGATTTAATTGATGAATTTTATAAAGTGTTTGGATTTAAATATAAAGTTGAATTATCTACAAGACCAGAAAAATCAATTGGAACAGAAGAATTATGGGAAAAATCAACAACTGCACTAAAAAATGCATTGGATACAGTTGGAGTTGAGTATAAAATTAATGAAGGTGACGGAGCATTTTATGGCCCTAAAATTGACTTTCATTTAGAAGATTCAATTGGTAGAACATGGCAATGTGGAACAATTCAACTAGATATGAATTTACCAGAGCGGTTTGATTTATCATATATTGGTAGCGATGGAGAAAAACATAGACCGGTTGTCATTCATCGTGTTGTATTTGGTTCTATTGAGAGATTTATCGCAATACTTATTGAACATTATGCAGGCGCAATGCCATTATGGTTGGCACCAGTTCAAGTTAAAGTATTAACAATTGCAGAACCTCATGATGAATATGCTAATAAAATAAAAGATGAATTACTTAAAAATGGCATAAGAACTGAAGTTGATATGAGAAATGAGAAAATTGGTTACAAAATTAGAGAAGCTAGAAATGAGAGAGTTCCATATATCTTAACTGTTGGTGATAAAGAAGTAGAAGCAAATAGTGTTTCAACAAGGAATAGACGAGAAGGTAATTTAGGCAATATGAGCTTAGAAGATGTTCTTTCCAAAATAAATAAAGAAAACCAAGAAAGGATTATATAGTAAATGAAAATTTATAACGAATGGACTGCAAAAATATCAGATGAGAGTAGCCGTGAATTCTTTAGTAATTATCTAGAAGCTGAAAAAGTTGTGTATGCAAATATTTTAGCAGAAAACATGAATAAGATAACCGGTGTTATCAGTGAATTAGCTGAACAATTCTCACTGGATATTATAACTTTTGCAGGGTTTTTAGATGGAATTAATAGTAGTATTTTAAAACCTCTTGAATTAGAGGAGTTAACTGAAGATAGTAATATATCATTGGAAATTAACTTTGAAAAATTATTATATAATATGTATGTAGCCAAGGCTAATTGGCTATATACATTACCTGAGTGGGATAACATATTAACACAAGAGCAGATGTTGTCTGTAAAAAGACAATATAATGTTGATAATACTGCCATTAGTCAAAAAGTTGGTCGTAATGATCCTTGCCCATGTGGTAGTGGTAAAAAGTACAAAAAGTGTTGTGGGAAATAAATGAATTGGTTAGTTTATACCTTAATATTTATAAGTATTATAATTATTGATCAAATAAGCAAAAGATATGCCATTAATAGTGGTAGGAAAATTGTTATAAATAAAGGAGCTTTTTTAGGTTTTTTAAAGCATAAACCTAAGCTCCTTTTAATTTTTCAGATATTAGCAATTGGAGTGTTAATCTATTTGTTTTTTTATGAAAATATATTTATACAAAGGATAATGTTTACTTTTATGATAGCTGGTGCCATATCCAATGAATATGAGCATATTAAAAAAGGTGGAGTTACTGATTTTTTAAAAGTAAGTAAACTATATGTTAACATTGCTGATTTAGCTATATTTTTAGGATTATTTGGTTATATGATTTATTCAATTATTAGTATTATATATTTTTTCTAATCTTTCATTGTATTTTTATCTTTAAACATAAATGAAGTATATAAATGATTTTTTTTATCTAAAATAATTTGTTCATCAGAATCGCATATATTCATATTATAAGTATCAATGTGAACCATTTTTTCAAGAGGTTTAATATATTTTTCTTGCGGTACATAAGCTGCATATCCAATGGCTAATGTATCATAAATAATCATATATTCTGGTATTTGTAATAAATCTTTAATTTTCTTTTGCACTTCATAGCTAGAGGTCATTGAAATATATTGTGTAGATAATCCAAGGGAAGTAGCAGCTAGTAACATGTGTGTGAAAGCAGAAGATAAACTAGAAGTGAAAAGTGCATTTGAATCAATGAATTTACTTGGTTTCTTAAATTTGATTGAACCATTCTTAAAGTCGAATTTTATTCCTGGAAGCATAGTTTTTTTACGTTTATCACCTAAAACAATTATAAGTGAATTAGAATTATGTCCATCTTTAATCCTATTATTAAATAACGAGAAAATATGATTAATTGTTTGTTGATTTTTTATAATTATAAATTCCCATGGTTGAGAATTCATACCTGATGGAGCATACCTAGCTGCATCTACAATTTTATTTAAGTCGTTAATAGAAACTAACTTATCAGTAAAAGATCTAACACTTCTTCTTTTTTTTACTAATTCAATATATGCTTTATAATCCATAAAAACCCCGATTTATATTATTACTAATTAATACTATGTAATTATTTGATAACTGTCAATCTACGTTATGATATGGCTGCGAAATAATGTAGGTGAAAATCCTGTCTTTTTTTTGAAAATTTTTGAAAAATAATATGTATTATTATAACCAATGAAACTAGATACTTGATTAATAGGCCAATCTGTATTAATTAGCAAATCAACCGCTTTACGAATTCTTAGATCGATAATATACTGTTTTATTGTTAAACCAGTGTATGAATAAATCATTTTATTTATATAATCAGGATGATAATGAAATTTATTAGCAATTAAATCATTTGATAAAGCACTTTTATAATTTTCTTGAATGTATGTAATTATTTCTTGATATTTGTGCTGAGGATGAGCCATATCACCTAATGATATATTTTCAATAATCATAGCGACTAAAAGCTGAAACTGACCATTTACAACAATTTCCCAATATTTTTTCTTGTTATCAAATAATTCTACTAATCCAGTTATATGTTTTTTAAAGAGTAGATCATCGTAAAACCTCATGAGGGGAGGGAAACCTTCAAAATCAGTAAACTTTATATATTCAGTTAAGTACAACTCATCAAAAAGAGTTATATCAAGAGGATATAGATTCTTTTGGTGTTTAAAACCATTAGTAAAATCAAAATTAATGCCAGTTAATAAAAAAGGATCATTCTTATCTGCAATGATTTTGTTTTGTATGTTTGGAGAACAAAACAACAAATCACCTGATGTAACTTCATAAGATTTTTGGTTAATAATAATGGTTCCTTTACCTTTATGTATATATAGAAAATAATAGTCATGATTTTTCCTAAAACCACTATCATATCCGCTTTCACACTGATAGAGATTAATATAGCGTAAATTAGGTGTTATATGTAAAATACTAATATTTTTCACTTTTTTCATGATTACCTCTGTTTTGTATAATAATTTCTCGTTTTTGTGTATATGAATTATATCATAAAAAGCATATAATATTGATAATATATATACCTAAGGAGTAATTAAAATGAGAAAATTAAGCGATGAGAAAATGACTTCAAAAGAGCGAGTTTTAGCTACAATGAACTTTCAAGAAACTGATAGAGTTCCAATCGATTATGATGCAAATAAAGGAATTGATTTAAAACTTAAAAAACATTTTGGATTAGAAGCAAATGATAGGGATGGTATCAGAGATGCTTTAGGTGTAGATATGCGTGGCATTAAAGCTAGATATAATGGTCCTAGGCTACATGACTTGATTAAAGATAGACAAGTTAGTGCAGAATGGGGATGGAGAACAAAATGGATAGAACATGCAACTGGCGGATACTGGGATTTTTGTGATTTTCCTTTGGAATTTGCAGAATATGATGAAGTATTAAACTGGCCAATGCCAAGTGTTGATAATTTTGATTATGATTCTTTAGAAGAAAAATGTGAAAAGTATAAAGACTATGCATTATATGTTGGAGATCCAGGTTTAGCATGTATTATGAATACAGCAGGTTTTTTTAGGGGAATGGAGCAACATTTTGTTGATTTAGCTTTGGATGAACCGGCAGGGCTCCTATTAGTTGATAGATTTATTGCAATTCAATATGAACAAACAAAGAGAATATTAGAGAGAGTTGGAGATAAGTTAGATTATATGTGGTTAGGTGAAGATTTAGGAACACAACATACTCCTATCATAGGGAAAGAAATTTTTTACAAGCATATTATATCAAGACAAAAACCATTTTTTGATTTAGCAAAAGAATATAATCTTCCTGTAATGTTACATACATGTGGTTCAAGTAGTTGGTCATATGAAGACTATATTAAAATTGGATTAAATGGAGTAGATACACTACAACCAGAAGCTACAGATATGAGCCCTAAATATTTAAAAGAAAAATTTGGTGGGCGATTATTTTTTCATGGTTCTATATCAACAGCTGGAGCGATTGCATATGGAAGTACTGATGATGTAATTAAAGAGGTGAAAGATACTTTAGATGTTATGATGCCAGGTGGAGGATATATGTTATCACCAACTCATTCAATTCAAGACAACTCACCGGTTGAAAATGTATTAGCCATGTATGAAGCAGCTCATAAATATGGTAGATATGACACAAATAAAGGAAAATACTAAAATATAAATAGATATAACCTTGTCACAAATATTATCCTCTTATATAATGAACATGTTATTGTATAGGAGGATTTTTTCTTTGGATTATAGTTTTTTAGATAGAGATGAATATAAAAAGTATCCTATTGCTGATATTGAAGATAATAACAATGGATTGCCATTTTTTATTGCTAAGAGAACAAGCCTAAATTGTATTAAACATAGACATGCTTTTGTGCAGATTATTTATGTTTCTAAAGGTAGTTGTAAACATGTGTTAAATAACAATGAGTTTGAAATATTCAAAGGTGATATTTTTATAATGCCTCCCTTTGTACCACACTATTTTATTGAAAATGGAGATGTGGAAATTTTTGAATTTGAGTTTGTTCCAGAATTTATTAATGAACGTTTTTCGCAATCATTTGCAGAAAAAAGTTTTATGGACTTTGCATATTTGGAACCATTCTTAGTTATTGAAAATAAAATACAACCACGTCTAAACCTTTATGGTGCTGCTCAATTAGAAGTTGAAGAAATATTTAGAGAGATTTTACTTGAATATGAAGATTTAAATGATGATTTTGAATTAATGATAAAAGCTTTAACTTTAAAATTATTAATCTTAGTTTCAAGAGAATATAATCATACTGATGATAAAAGTGATGAGAATTATTTATTTGCTAAACATAAAGATTCATTAATGAGAGCAGTTGAATATATTAAGGAAAATTATAACACAGGAATTTGTTTAGATGATGCTGTGAGAATATCATTACTATCTAAATCATATTTTGGATTTTTATTTAAACACATGACACATATGACTTTTACTGAGTATGTGAATAATCTTAGAATTAATAAAGCTATTGAATTACTAAAGAAACGACCAGATTTAAAAATCATTGATATTTGCTTTGAAGTAGGTTACAACAATGTCAATCATTTTAATAGAATATTTAGACACCAAATGGGATTAACACCCATGCAAGTTAGAAAAAACAGGAAATTAGAAGGAGTTAGAAATGATTATTGATGCACACAACCACCCAGATTGGCATGGCCATAATTTGGATAAGTTTTTACAAAACATGAAAGATAATGATATTGATGTCACATGGCTATTTACTTGGGAATGCCCAGCTGATGAGTTTGACAGTGGTTATGGCAGTGCTTTACCACTTATGTATGATAATGGGCCAATACCTTTTGAAAGAGCACTATACTACAAACAACAACACCCTGATAAATTTGTTTTAGGTTATTGTCCAGATCCTAGAGATCCAGAAGCAATAAATAAATTGCGAGCAGCTGTTGAAATTTATGGAGTGAAAATTGTTGGGGAATTAAAATTACGAATGATGTATGATAATCCAGATGCCATTAGATTTTTTAAAGAATGTGGAAAGCTTAATTTACCAGTAACCGTACACATTGATTATGAGTTTAATAAAGATACTAATGCACCATGGCCAAATTACTGGTATGGTGGAGGAATTGACGCTTTTGAGCGAGCTATAAAAGCTTGTCCTGACACTACATTTTTAGGACATGCACCAGGTTTTTGGGCACATATATCAGGAGATGATCAATTTGATAAAGTTTCTTATCCACAAGGTCCTGTGCTATCAGGAGGCAGATTAATAGAGTTAATGGATACATATCCGAACTTATATGGTGATATATCTGCTGGATCAGGTTGTAATGCTTTAAAAAGAGATAGAGAGTTTGCAAAACCTTTTATTATTAAATATCAAGATAGATTATTATATGCAAGAGATTACTTTGATAAACAACATAGAGAGTTTATTGATTCATTAGATTTAGAGCAATCAATACTTGATAAATTATATTTTAAAAATGCACTTAAACTAGTACCACTTGATTAGAAAGCAGGGATATTAATGAAAACAATTAAATTTGGAATTATTGGATGTGGTGCGATTTCATACAATCATGCAGATGCTATTAAAGTTATAGATAATGCTAAATTGATTGCATGTTCTGACGTAAATAAAAAGTCGTTAGAAGCATTTAGTGAAAAATTTGACATTACTGGTTATGAAAATGTAGAAGATATGTTAGGTAATAGTGAAATTGATGTTATTTGTATATGTACACCTAGTGGACTTCATGCTAAATTTGCTGTTATGGCTGCCAATCAAAAAAAACATATAATTATTGAAAAACCAATGGCATTAACAGTAAAACAATGTGATGAAATTATTAATGCAAGTGAAAAAAACAATATTAAAGTAGAAGTTATTTGTCAAAACCGATTTAAAAATACTTTTCGTTTTGTAAAAAGCATTATTGAAGAAGGTAAACTTGGCCAAATTGTTTCAGCAGATATATACATGAAATACTATAGAAGCCCTGAATATTATGCTACTAGTAATTGGAAAGGTACCTGGGCTATGGATGGTGGTGGTGCTTTAATGAATCAAGGGATTCATGGAGTAGATATAATGTTATTTATGTTAGGTAATGTAAAAAGTGTCTTTGGCCATGCTAAAACACTTGCTAGAGATATTGAAGTTGAAGATACTGCATCTGCTATTATAGAATATGAGAATGGGGCAATTGGAGTGATACAAGGAACGACAAGTGTATCACCTGGTTATCCAAGAAAA
>JAUUZV010000162.1 GCA_030592085.1 Clostridia bacterium
ATTTATATATATTTCAGCTGACTGCTGTGATAAGGTTTCACCCATTGATGAAATTACATGCATCATATATTCATAAGGTTTAGATATTAAAACCCTCTTAATGCTTATGTATCCTCCACCGCCTCTTTTACTTTCAACATAATAACCTTTATCAGTAGTAAAGCGTGTACCAATAACATAGTTAATCTGTGATGGTACACATTTAAAGTAAGTCGCTAATTCGTTCCTTTGTATTTCAATACCATTTTCTGTTTCTTTTAGCATATCTTTTATAAAATCTTCAATTATATCGCTTAGTCGTGCCATGGCATTCCTTCCTTTGACTATCTCTGACCTTATTATATAAAATATGCACTTAAAAAACAAGCCCCCATAAAATGGGAGCTTATCATTTACTTACTATTCTTTTTTCTTTTTCTTTCTTTTTGATAATTTAACAATTAACACCACACCTGCTGCTAGTAGCAATAATGCAGGTATTGCTCCTGCTAAGAAAATAATTGCATCTCCTAAAAAGGATACTCCATCTACAAGATTTTCCCATATTGAGCCAAAGAATCCTTTTGGTTCAACAAGAGTTGATTCATCATCTGGTCCGATTTCATTAATTGTCAATTGTATTGTTGAATATTCTACTTGATCATCCCAACGTAAAATATTACCTTTTAATTGTTCAATTTCATACAATACTTCAGTAATTCGGCTTTGAATTTCAAAATATACATTTGCATCATCTACTTCTGTTAAATATTGTTCAAGTCTAGTTTTCTCATCTTCTTTCAATTCAATTCTAGCTTCAGTATCATAATACATATATGAAATATCATCTGTTCCAGTTGTTTGATTAACTACTAGACCAATACTAGCTAAGTCGCTAAAAAATCCACCAAATCTAGATGCTTCTAAACGGATAGTTAAATTAGCATTAGTTAACATGATTTTTTCACCGTCAATATATCTTGGTGTTTTCCATATATTACTATTTTGAATATATCCACTATCACTAATTAATGCTTCTAAATCGCTAAATGCTGAATCATAATCTGTGACTTCCATGGTAGCAGAACCATTTTTAATAATTTTTTGCTGATTATTAATAGTACTCTCTGTAGTTGTAAGATACTGCACACTTGAGCCTACACTATCTTCCATATCGACAGAAACTCCTTCAGCTTTATCATAATTATATGCTGGTTCAATGTTCCCAGTTGATCCATATTCATCTGTTCCGACATCTTCAGCTGATCTATCTGCCATTCCACAAGCACTTAACAAGCTAATGCTTAATATAATTATTATAAATATAATAAGTCTTTTTTTCATAATGATACCTTCTCTCTTTATATATCAGACGAGATACATTCAAATTTAGTTCCAAAAAAACCCACATTTTACTGTGGGTTAATTTCTTTAATCATCATCACTCTTTGTTGCGGCAATAACTTTCTCAGCTAGTTGTGAAGGAATTTCGTCATATCTAACGGGTTCCATTGTAAATCGTCCTCTACCTTGCGTCATTGATCTCAAATCATTTGTATATTTAAACATCTCAGCATATGGTACTTCAGCTTCTACTTTTTGTAAACCACCGGTAATAGGAGTCATACCCATAATTCTTCCTCGTCTTTTACTAACGTCTCCCATTATATCTCCTAAATATGCATCTGGAATAATTACTTCATATCTCATAATCGGTTCTAATAAAACAGGTTTAGCTTCTTTTAGTTTTCTATATGCATTACCAGCTGCTATTTTAAACGCCATTTCCGATGAGTCAACATCATGATAAGATCCATCAACGAGAGTTGCCTTTAAGTTCACCATTGGATATCCAGCCAATACTCCCTTATTAATACAATCTTTTAAACCTTTTTCAACAGCAGGTATATAGTTTTTAGGAACTGAACCACCAAAGATTTTTTCCTCAAATGTTAATCCTTCACCTTCGCCTGGCTCGAACTCAATCCAGATATGTCCGTATTGTCCATGTCCACCTGATTGTTTTTTGTGTTTTCCTTCAACTTTTATTTTGCTTTTTATTGCTTCCCTATATGGAATAATTGGATCAGATAAAGTCATCTCTACTCCAAATTTAGCTTTTAATTTACTACGTAATACATCAATATGCTGTTCTCCAATACCTGCAATTAATGTTTGATGTGTTTCTTTATTAATTGTAAGTGTAAAAGTTGGATCTTCATCTTGTAATTTATGTAACCCAGAGCTAATCTTTTCTTCTTCACCTTTTTTAACAGGAGATACACCTAATGAAATTGATGGAGCTGGGAAAACAATTTTAGTTAATTCAACTGGATTCTCAATATCAGATAATGTATCGTTTGTGTTGGTATCTGATAATTTAGCAACTGCTCCTATGTCACCAGTAGTAACAACAGAAGTTGCTTCTTGTTTTTTACCTCTAACTGTAAATAGATTAGAAATTTTTTCATTTTTCCCAGTACGGCTATTAAATACATGAGTATCATTTTTCATTTCACCAGAATAAACTTTAAATATCGAAATTTTCCCAACAAATGGGTCAGCAATAGTTTTAAAAACTAAGGCTGATAGTGTTTCATCTTTTGATGACTTTAAGGTTATCTCTTCATCTGCACCTATTTTCTTAGCAACAACATCGCCTGAGCTAATTGGACTAGGAACATATTCAATAATTGCATTTAATAATAATTGTACTCCAGCATTTGTGCTAGCTGAACCACAGAATACAGGAACTATAAAGTCATTTTTTATTCCTTCTAATAATCCTTTTTGAATTTCTTCGTCTGTAAAAGCAACTTCATCAAAGTATTTTTCCATTAATTCTTCATTAGTTTCAGCAACAGCTTCCATTAATGGTTCTCTAATTTCTTTAACTTTATCTATAAACTCTGCCGGTATAGGCATTTCAACAAATTTTTCACCTTCAAAATGTTTAGCTTTTTGATGAATTACATCAACAATACCAATAAATTTTTCATTTTCAATAATTGGTAATTCAAATGCAATAACTTTTTTACCAAATTCTTTTACTAGCTGTTCATATGTTTTAAAGTAATCAGCATTTTCTTCATCTAATTTACTGATAAAGAACATTTTACTAATTCCATCTGCTTCAACAAATTCCCATGCTTTTTCAGTTCCTACTTCAACACCATTTTTTGCTGGAACACATATAATTGCACTGCTAGCAACTTTTAATCCACTTTTTACTTCTCCTACAAAGTCAAAGTATCCAGGAGTATCAATAATATTTATTTTGTGATCATTCCACTCTAACGGTGCCATTGTTGTATTAATTGAAATAGCTCTCTTTATTTCCTCTGGGTCAAAGTCACATATTGTTGTTCCTTTATTTACATTCCCAATTCTATCAGTAGCTTTCGCAGTAAATAGTAATGCCTCTGCTAAGGTTGTTTTCCCCGCAGAGCCATGCCCTAAAAGGCAAATGTTCCTAATATCTTCGCTGTTATAGTTCTTCATTTTAGTCCCCCTAAAAATTAATTATTATTTATTTTATATCCAAGTACCATAATACTGTCACTTAGATGTACATTTTCTACAATAATTTCTTTTGGTAATGTTAATTCCATAGCAGAAAAATTCCATAGTCCTTTGACTCCATATTCAAACATATTTTCTGCAACTTCCTTTGTTCGCTCTCTTGGTACTGTTAATGCAACGATATCAACATTTGTAGTTTTAATAAATTCCTTAACATCCTTAATATCTAAAACTTTGATTCCATTTATTTCGCTACCTATTAATTCTTCCTTTATATCAAAAATTCCTGTGACCTTAAATCCTCTACTTTGTATACTTTCTGAATTAGCAATTGCACGTCCCATATTACCAGCTCCAATAACGATTACATTAAATCCTTTATCTGTACCAAGTATTGTGCTAATTGAGTCAAATAGGAATTCTACATTATATCCATATCCTTGTTGTCCAAACTCACCAAAGCAACTTAAATCTTGTCTGATTTGAGATGCAGTTAATCCCATTCGCAAACTAAGTTCTTTTGATGAAACTCTTAATATATCATTATTTTTCAATTCACAGAGATACCGTAGATATCTTGGTAATCTCTTTATTACAGCTTCTGAAACAATCTTTCTGTTACCCATTTACTCCTCGATTTCCATGTTTTTAGCAAATAGAATTATATAATATTTGTACGCTTTTTGTCAATTAAATATCATATTCCATGCCGCCAAGTGATACTATGGAGCTTCTTACATCCATTGTAGTGGTTTCATCTAGTTTTTTTAGATTTCTAGATAGATATCCTCTTAAGAAGGATACTGCCTTTTTATTACCATAATCAACTAAACATCTAGCCACAATTCCTATATCATCTGCTTTTAAAAAACAGTCTTTTAACAATTTATAAATGACATCAAACTTATGATTTTCATCAATTTTCACTAAAGCTATTAACAAATGATAATCATCTCCACTAATTAACTCACTTTGTTCTAGTTTGTTATTTAAAATTGTAATGGCCACCTCTCCTATATCAATTAGAGCTTGTCTAGCAATTTCTTTAATCAACTCTTCTTTGGTTCTATAAATTTCATCAATTAGTGGTTGTACATGAGTAACGTTTTTTATCTCACCTAATATTCTAATTGCAGTAGCTTTTATTTCCATATCAAATTCACCAAAAGCGAACTGTTCAATTTGTGTAATCCCTTGTAATCTAAGAACAGTATTTACAAAAGACATTGGGACAAATTCATCACACATCTCATTTGCAATTTCAAATACACTTATTAGTTCTTCAGTTGAGGAAATCGATTCAAAATATGAGGTAGGTAATTTCCCTTCAAATGGTAGTTTTTCAAAATCAGCTCGTGCTTGATTTATTAATAGTTCATACTGCTTAGGTGATTTGACATACATTAAACCTTCTTCACAAGTTTTTTGTATAATCGTATTATAGTTTATAAATAACTGTTTATATGTTTCTTTTCTAACCATCTAAAAAGTCCTCATTATTTTTTTTGGTCAATAAGTTTCTAACACTAACATCGTAATATCCTATTAAATATCCAACTAAGCTCATTATTGGCACACTTATTGTGGCAATTAAATATGCATACCACGTGTAACCTAACCCTCTTATTAAAAAATACATTGGTCCAAATAAACTTCTAAAAAGCACATGAAAACTTTGCATTGCAATTGTACCTGGTTGATATATTAGAAAATATAGTACTTCAATAAGTATAAAAGGTGAAAATCCAATTAAACCATACACAAACCCTTTCAATGCGTAAGAAGGAATATTTGCAGCTGGATTTTTTTCATTGAATCCAATTTTTCTCATCTGTTGAGTCATAAATGACCACAAAAACAAAAAAAGAATAAATGAAAGAATAGTTAACCAAAGATATTGGTTGTTTTCCATACTCAATGGTCCAATCATAAAAAAAGAAAATAAGAAAACAGCTGATAGGTAAGTTATAGCAACCTTACCACTACTTTTTAAAGTTTGTTTCATTCTTTAACTCCTTTAAAAAAGCCCAGAATAGTTCTGGGCTTTTAATATGTTTAATCGTCGTCTGATTCTTCTTCAGAAGATATCAG
>JAUUZV010000131.1 GCA_030592085.1 Clostridia bacterium
CAATTACAATTTCTTGACCAGTAGTAAGTATAATTCTTAATTCAGCAATCATTTTTGGAACATGTCTCCACGAAACTTCTCTTACATTCCATATATCTTGAGTGAAACAGTTATACCAACCGTTTCCAAGAATGCTACCTAAAACGTTTTCACCTTTTGATAATAAAGAAGTAACATCATATGTATGATATAAGACTGTGTGATCATAATTAGTAAAGGCTGGAGATAAGATGTCATCACCTGTTTTTTTACCATTTATATATGCTTCAAAATATCCTAAACCTGTTATATATAATCGAGCACTTTTTATATCATTGGGGAGATTAAATGTTTTTCTAAGATAAGGAGAGTGGAGATATTTATCAGGTTTCATTGCATTACCAGCTGTAATCCACATTCCCTCCCACTTTTCATTTTTTTTGCCTGTTTCAATAAAAGCAATATCACTTTCTATTAGTTCATCTTTTGTTCCTTTTACTATAACCTTATAGTAATAAATACTTCTGGGTAATAATTCAATACCTGTATATTTAATATTTGTAAATTTATCTGAAAAAACCTCAGCACTGTCAAAAACAACATCTAAATTAGCATCAGAGACAATAAGTTGATATGATTTTTGTGTAAAGGAAGAATAGTCTCCATCATATTGCCAAGAAAAATAGGGGCATGAATCTAAACCCAATTGATACTCTTTATAATTACATAATAAATTTTTAATTGATAAGTTGTTCATTTTCCAACTCCTTATAGTTTTCTTGCATTCATTATAGTATACATTTAAAAAAAATATCACCCAAAAAATATACTTTTATTTATAGGTCTTGTACAAAGAATATGATACTATGAAGATACATTAATTTAAATGGAGAAATAAGTAATGAGTTTTAAAAAAATGATAACTTTAACCACTGAGCAAAACAGACGATACAAAAAACTATATGCTGATTATAAAATAATGAGTACACACCCAGAAAAAGCTTCTCCAAAATTTATTATTAACACACCATGCTCAAAATACACCTGGGAGGAAATATTAGATGATTCGTCAAAAATGCTTAAAAAGGATTTAACAAAATTACAAACTCATATTAAATTACAAGATGACAGAGTTTTGACTACTAGGGTAAATTTTGGAACAGCACAAATTGCGGCGGCTTTCGGATGTGATATGTATATTCCTCCTAATAACTTACCTTGTGCAAAAAACCACATATTAACAGATATAACAAAAGTAAAGGAATTAAAAACCCCGTCTTATACAGATGGTTGGTATAAAAAGTTAGAAGAGTTTACTTCTTTTTATAAAGACAATATGCCTGAGAATGTTTTTATACAATTACCAGATATTCAGAGTACATTTAATAGTTCTCACTTAATTAGAGGAAATGATATTATTTTTGATTTTTATGATTATCCAGAATTACTAGAAGTATTATTAGACCGTGTTACTGACTATATGATTGGACTAACTAAATATTTAAATAAGATGATTAATCACAAAGAAGGATGGTTTTTTGATTGGGGCGCTCTGTGGAAAGGAAATGGACGTATTAGTAACTGTACCGTACACTTGATTAGCCCTAAAATGTATGAGGACTATATATTAGAAAGAGACAAGCGTTTCTTGAAAGCTATAGGTGGAGGGAGAATGCATTATTGTGGAGCCCATCCTGAAGTAATTCATAGTTTTGTTAAGGATAATTTTATTACAGGGTTAGATTTTGATAGTAGTCTTCATGATTTAATTACAGTTTCAAAAATGTTACCAGCGAATGTTCCAGTCTTAACAGATTGTTCTGAAGGTTCACCTTTTTTAAAGACATTGTTAGATGGTAAATGGCCAGAAAAAAAGAATATCATATTAAATGTTTATGCAAATAGTATGGAATCTGGGAAAAGGGTGCTAGAACAATTAAGAGAAAGTGCAATGAAATACCAATGATTTATAAAAACATTGTTGATGGTATTTTCTTGTCTCGACCAAATAGATTTATTGCTAAAGTATTAATAAATGGTGAGGAAAAACTTGCTCATGTAAAAAATACAGGTCGTTGTAAAGAATTATTAATTTCTGGTTGTAAAATAACCTTACAGCAAAATAACAGCTTAACTAGAAAAACCCAATATTCTATAATTACTGTTAAGAAAAATAAACAACTCTTTAACATTGATTCTCAAGTCCCAAATCAAGTTGTAACTGATGCAATAAGGAATAATCAATTGTTTCCTGAAAAAGAAATCACATTAATTAAAAGAGAAAGCACTTTCTTAAAATCACGATTTGATGTTTATTTTGAAACCACAAAAGAAAAAGCATTTATGGAAATTAAAGGTGTTACTCTAGAACAAGTTGGAATAGCGTTATTTCCAGATGCTCCAACAAAAAGAGGAACTAAACATGTATATGAGATGATTGAGGCTGTAAAACAAGGATATTCAGGATATTTATTTTTCTTGTTACAAATGACTAATTGTAAGTATTTTACGACAAATATACAAACAGATCCAGAATTCACAAAGGCACTTCAAAGTGCAAAAGAAAAGGGTGTAAAAATATTGTGCTACGATAGCATTGTTACTAAAAACGGGATAATACTTAACAAAAAAATACCTATTAAAATATAGAGAAACTAGAATCTATATGAAAAACACAGAATACAATATAAGAATATGAGCTAAATAATATGTGGGAAGAATGAATTTCTCAGTTCTTTTGTTATTAATAAAATCAGTTTCTGAAATCATGGTATCTGATAATACAATTAAACCAATTGAAATGATTAGTAACAGTTTTGCTATAAAAGGGATTTCAAGATTAAAAGCGCTAGCAAAAGTAAAACATGAGATTAACAGATAAGAAACAACTGCACTTAATATAAATTTATCATGAATAGTTTTTTTCAAACGCATAAAAAAGTATGCTGAAAAACTAACAAGAAGAAAAGATAAAACTAATAAATTAATAGAGCCATTTAAAAGCATATAAATTAAATAACACATATGAGCAAGAAAAAATATGGCAATACCATAAATATAAAAGGATTTATGTTTGTTTTTATTTGATAAAAAGTAATCACCAATAATGGAAAAGAGTAGAGCTCCAATAATCCATAAAAAAGATGTAGGTAATTGATAAATAAATAAATAAAGGGTGCAAAAAAGAACAACTACTGATGTGACTAAAGCCTTAAAGATATATTTGTTTGTAGTTATAGCAAAAATCGAGAAAAAAAGAGGAATGATCCCAATTATATAAATCATGTGCTTTTATCCTTTGTGAAAAATATCTGATAGCCAGCTTTTATTATTGCAGCTAATGGAATAGCAAAAAGAACTCCCCAGAAACCAAAGAATATACTAGAAATAATAATAACAATAATAATGAGTAACGGTTTTAAATCAATAGCTTTTCCAATAAATAAAGGAAGTAAAATAAATTGTTCAATTAATTGTAAAGCTAAGGTTATTAAGACAGTGTATAAGGCTAAAAGAGGTGATTGAAAAACAACAATTAAACCACAAAGAATAGTTCCTGACCAAGGTCCAATAATAGGAATAAAATTTGTTAGAAATATAATTGGAAGAATAAGACCAAGTAATTTAATATCTAATAATAAAAAAGAAAGAAGACAAATCGCGACAATAACAAGTGAGGTAATAGTTTTTCCTAAAAAATATTTACCAGTTAATACAAAAGATTGTTTTATAAATGCAGATATCTTTTCTTTCATAATATTAGTATACCATAAGAGAGGGATTGAATAGGATAAGTAATAGTGGTACGATGAACTAGTGAAAAGAGGTGTCCGTGGATTATATTAAATATATTCGTGAAATGGTAGGACATAAACCTATATTTTTAGTTGGAGCAGGAACTATTATTTTAAACCAACAAAACCAGATGTTACTAATGAAAAGGTCTGATAATTTATTATGGTCTACCTTAGGTGGCTCTCTTAATTTAGGGGAAACGTTTGAACAGGCCGCAATTAGAGAAGCTAAAGAAGAAGCAAATATTACTATAAGCAAATTAAAATTATTTAAAATAGTATCGGGAGAAGAATATAAATATACTTATCCAAATGGTGATCAAGTTTATTTTGCTTGTGCAATTTTTTATACTTATGATTATAAAGGAAAATTAAAAATTGACAATGAAGAAACTTTAGAGTTAAAGTTTTTTGAAATGGACCAACTACCAAAGCATATAAATCCACCAGACAAACTGTTTATTGAACAATTTATTAGTGAATTTAAAAAGGGGAAAGTTAAATGAAACAAACAACATTTATAAACAAAGGGAATTGGTATAAAGGAAATACACATTTACATACAACACGCTCAGATGGCAAAAAAAGCCCAGAAGAAGCAGTGGATATCTATAGAAAAAAGGGGTATGATTTTTTTGTTATGAGTGATCATAACCAATATTTTGATAGTACAATATATGATAAGTCAGACTTTTTAGTACTATCAGGAATTGAATATAATATTAATAGCAAAAAAGATGGTAATCGTACACATCATTTTACAGCCCTTAAAAAATATACAGAAAAAAAAGAATTTAAACATGAACAACCCTTTCAATGGCCTTATTGGGATGATGCCATGGGATATAGAATTACTAATAATTTATTAAAAACAGTTAGGGAAAATGATAATTTTACTATTTATGCTCATCCGTCTTGGTCGTGTATGGCGCCTTATGAAATAATGGGAGTAAAAGGGTTTGATGCAATTGAGGTATGGAATCAAGAATGTGAAGCAGCATCTGCAACAGGTAGTGGAGAAGCTCATTTTGATTATCTACTTAGGCAAGGAAGAAAAATCCTGGCTATTGCTTCTGATGATGTTCATTCTTATAGAGATGTAGCAATTGGTGGATTTATTGTGGTTAAGGCCGAACAATTTACTAAAAAGAGTATTACAAAGGCAATTGTATCTGGAAGTTATTATTCCTCAACAGGACCCGCTATCCATGACTTTTATATTAAAGATAATGTTGTGTACGCAAAAGGTTCTTCATGTAGACAGATTAAATTAATTTTTCACTATAGAGGAAAATCTTTTTACGGGGAAAAAGGAGAGGATATTAATGAGATTTCTTACGAATTAAAAGGAAACGAACGCTTCATAAGATGTGAATTTATAGATAATAATGGTAATAAAGCTTGGTCTAATCCCTTATATCTAGAGAGTGATAATAAGTAGTAAAAAATTCTTGAGAATTGAACTCGCGTTTTTTATAATATGAATAGGTACCATCAGACTTCATGAAACGAGCTTTGATGGTATCTTTTAATTGTGTGTTTAAAATAATTACTAGTTGTTTTATTAATGAGGAATCTAATATTGGAAAAAGAACTTCAACACGTCTGTCAAGATTTCTTGACATTAAGTCAGCACTACCTAAGTATATTAAGGGTTTATTGTTGTTATAAAAATAATATACACGTGTATGTTCTAAGAAACGACCAACAATACTAATAACTCTAATATTTTCGCTTGTTTTTTTAAGACCTGGTTTCAAACCACAAATGCCTCTAACGATTAAATCTATTTTAACACCAGCATTTGAAGCTAAATATAATTGCTTAATAATGGAAGTATCAATCAGTGAGTTCATAACTGCTACAATTCTTGCAGGTAAACCTGCATTAGCGTTTTCTATTTCTATATTAATTTTTCTCATAAAGAAATCACGACTAAACCCAGGGGAAATAACCAATTTTTTTAATATGGGCTTTTCAGTATATCCAGTTAAATAATTAAACAATGAAGTAATATCACTTGCAAAATCTTCGCGACATGTAAACAAACTAAAATCCGTATAAAGTTTAGCAGTTTTATCATTAAAATTACCTGTACCAACATTTATATATCTTTTGATTCCTGTTTGTTCTTTTCTAATAACAAGTAACATTTTAGAATGAATCTTTATGTTTGGTAAGCCATATATAACATGGCAACCAGCACGTTCAAGTGTTCGTGCCCATGTAATATTATTTTCTTCATCAAATCGTGCTTTTAACTCTACTAAAACTGTTACTTGTATATTGTTTTTTGCAGCCATTATTAACGCATTAATAACTGGAGAATTATCACTTACCCTGTAAAGAGTTTGTTTAATTGCAAGAACATTGGGATCGTTTGCAGCAGCTTTTAGAAAATTAAGAACAGGTTGAAAAGAGTGATAGGGAAAATGTAGGAGAATATCACCTTTGCTGATTTCTTCAAACATACTCTTTTTCACAAAAGAATCAAGTGGAATATGAACTGGAAAAACCCATTTTTCTTTGGGTGTTATAAGTGAAGAAAACCCCATAAAAAACGTAAAATCAAGAGGACCATCACAATAATATAATTCACTCTTATTAATAGAAAAAGATTCAATTAAAAAGTTTTTTATAGATACAGGACAACCACGAGCAACTTCTAATCTTACTGGACTTCCCCATTTGCGTTGTTTCACTTGTTGCTCAATTTCTAAAAGCAAATCTTCAGCTTCTTCTTCATCAAACAATAAATCAGCATTTCTAGTAATACGAAAAACTGAATAAAAATTAACTAAATTTCCCTTAAATATTTTCGATAAATTTGCACAAATCAAGTCTTCTGACAAGATAAATGAATATCGTTCGTTACCTTCTGGGATTTTTATAATTCTTGGGAAAATTAAGGGCAACTGGATAATTGCAAAGTGTTCTTGATTTTGAACAGTAACACTTACAATAATGTAAATAGCCTTATTCTTTAGTAAAGGAAAAGGGCGCCCTGAATCAATGGCCATTGGTGTTAAAATCGGGAAGATTATATCGTCAAAATAATCATTTATATATTTTTTTTGTTTTCCTTCAAGTTGATTATATTTAAAAAGATTAATTTTCTCTTGAGAAAGCATGGGAAGAAGTTGTCTATTATAGATACTGTATTGCCGATTAACAAAACTATGTGTTTTTTCAGAAATTTTAGATAGTTGTTCAGAAGGCGAAAGACCAGCATGATCTTCTTTGATATATCCAACAGATTGTTGTTCATTTAATCCTGCAACTCTTACCATAAAAAACTCATCAAGATTAGAAGAAGTAATTGATAAAAACTTTAGCTTTTCTAATAGGGGATTATCTTCGGCTAAGACCTCATCAAGTAC